>NZ_JAUBTO010000087.1:0-34954 GCF_036702495.1 Microcoleus sp. C2D2
ATTGACCACAAATTCTTAATGCAATCAGTCCAACTACCAAAGGCAGCAAAACAAGGGGTATTTAGGGCAATAAAAGCAGGAGTCAGAGGAGAATTTCCTTCATCAGAATCCGGTACGCCGCAAGGTGGAGTTTTCAGCCCATTACTAGCAAATATAGTCCTTCACGGATTAGAGAACGTTGGTCATGAGGTCAGATTAAAAATCAGAAATGGTGGAAGATACATAGACACTATTACTGGATTTCGTTATGCGGATGACGTTGTGTTTATCCTGAAACCAGAAGACGACCCTGAACCCCTCCGAGGACACATTGATAAATTCTTGGAAATAAGAGGATTAAAAGTCAAAGAAGCCAAAACCAAAGTCGTACATAGTACAGATGGTTTCGACTTCCTTGGGTGGAACTTCTCAGTTAAACCCAATGGTAAATTCATTTCAACGCCAAGTCAAAAAGCTACAGTTAGCCTTAAGGCAAAAGTTAAAGAAGTGATAAAAGATAGTCGTTTCACTCTAGAATATCGAATCAACAAGTGTGGTTCGGTAGTAAGAGGGTGGAGAAATTACCATAGATTCTGCGATATGAGTCAACACGACCTGTGGTCACTGCGCTATTGGTTATGGAAATTCATTCGCAAACAAGGAAGATACAACCGTTATCAAACCAATAAGGTTATAAAAAGAGCAATTCCTGCGGTTAGTTGGTCAGCCTGCAAGTTTGTCATTGTCAAGGGAGATAAATCACCCTATGATGGCGATTTTGTTTACTGGTCAAAACGAGAGAATGCTCACTACGATGGGATAACGGCACGACTTCTCAAGAAACAGAATCACAAATGTACAGAATGTAATCTATCGTTCATTTCAGGTGATATTGCAGAATTACACCATATCGACGGCAACCATGACAATTGGAAACCTATAAATTTGGAAGTTCTACATCGTGAATGTCACCAGCATCAGACCGTTCATGGTCAGGTGAGAGTCCGAACAGCGGGTTAAACCCGACTTATTAGGTGTCAGACTAGGAGCCGGATGCAGTGAAAGCTGCACGTCCGCGTTCTGAACCAGAGGTGTCCTGTGGTAACACAGGCATCGACTCTAATTAAATCAGAGGTGCGGAGGACAATACCTTCCATCGACTCAACCAAACCGGATTTCTGAGGTAATGTGCATCCGAGACGGGTTAATTGTTAATTATCGATCGAGCGACTTCTAGGAGTAGGCGCTGTTCGGCGCGGACGATCGCCCTGCAAGTTTGTTCTACAGTATCGACATTGACCGAAATAGACGAAATCCCCCACCGCACGAAGGATTCAACTGTCTCGGGATACAAAGCTGGAGCGTCGCCACATATCGAGCAAGGAATGTCGGCGGCCCGGGCCTGAAGGATTAATTGTTCGATCGCCCTCATCACTGCTCGATCGGGCCCGTTGTCAGCACCAGCTACCTGTTCGCTGTTGCGGTGAATGCCTAACAGAAATTGGGTTAAATCGTTGGTGCCGATGGAAATTCCTTGAACTCCTGCTTTTACGTAATCTTGCAATAAAAATAATACCGAAGGAACTTCCGCCATAATCCACAGTTGAAAGTCTGCTGAGCGGTTTTTCCAAATAGTTTCTAAGCGCTGGCGGCAGTATATAAACTCGTCTACCGAGCGCACGAAAGGCAAAATTAAATTAACATTTCTATGGCCTGACTCGCAGACTTTTTGAAGTACGCACAGTTCCCAATCAAATAACTCCGGTTCAAAGGTATAACTGAAACTGCCGTGGGGGCCTGACTCGCGCAAATCCAGAGAGCGATAAAATATCGGCCGCGGCGAAACGGCAGCAGCAAATAAACTCAAGCAATCCGCCATGCGATCGACAAATTCCGATTGGCGGCCGTTTTGCAACCAAATTTTGGGGTTTTGACAGTCCAAAGCTTCCAATGCCATTAATTCCGATCGCAGCAATCCGATGCCGTCTATTGGCAGATTTTTGAGGCGGTCGATCGAAGTTGTTTGGCTGACATTAACTAGCAGTTGAGTCGCCCTTGGTGCGCCCCAAACATATTCGGCAGACTCAGATTGTCGAGATTTAGGCCCTTCATTCGACGATCTATCTGAGGTTGAAGATTGATGGTTGGCTATTGACATTTTTGCTGCTGTACTGTATATAGCTGCATTTTTTGCTGTGTCCCGAAGCCGGCCGCTGTCTCCTGTCTCGATCGCATCCTGTTGGGCGAGGGCAAAAACTTCTCCGCTATCGCCGTCTACCAACACCGAATCGCCCGAGGCGATCGCCCGAGTGGCCCCGGCAACTCCCACAACGGCGGGAATCCCCAATTCTCTCGCTAAAATGGCGCCGTGACCTGTCATGCCTCCTTGTTCAGCAACCACCCCTGCTGCAACTTTCAGCCAAGGCAGCCAATTCGGATCGATTGTCCGGGCTACCAAAATGCTTCCGGCTAAGAATTCCGCGTTTTCTGGGTGGGAATTACTCATAACTTGGGCAATTGCTTCGACTTTTCCTGATGCTGCTGCCACACCTCTGAGTATCGCAGGAGTTCGGGCTGGGGCGATCGAGTTTGGGTGCTCTGGGGCGATCGGATTTTCCTCTACCGACGAGACTTTTTGCCCTTTCACAAGACGAACTTGAGTGAAATAAAACTGCGGTTCGCTGCTGTTGGCTGTTTGGTTTAGCGTCCACTCCAAAATTAAATCCGAGTCAAATTCTGCGATCGCTTTTTTGCTCAATTCAATGATTTTTTTGAGTTGCGATTCTCCTAAAACGTATTCAGTTTGTGCTTTCTCTCCCAGCGCCAAAACTTCCAGGCAACTGCCAGCCAAATCAGGAATTAGAACTGCAGGATCCGGGATTGGGGAAGCAGCCCAATTGTCGCTCGGCAGTTTTTTTGTCGGTTCTCCCTCGTCGGCTTTGATATTGTACGCTAATGTTTTGTAACCGAGCCGTTGGAATTTAACCGCGCCTGTTTCCGGCTGCACTTGATAGTAATCGGGGATGGTTTCTCCCCTAGCCAGGGACATTCCCAAACCGCAGGTGGCTTGGATTTCCCACGCTGCACCCGCCTTAGTTTTCACCTCGCCGGCGGCTATGGCTCCTTGAAGTGGCTGCACCAAAACTGCGGGATTGATTTGCTGTACCAGCAGGCCGCACCGCTGCCAGTAAAATAGACTTCGGGCTCTGAACAGTTCTGCCCAAGCTCGTTTGAGCGCGGCCCCAATGGCTTCTGGTTCTGCCCGTACTGCGTGAGCTTCCAGGATTCCGGTTGTTTTCGGGTTCCAAGAAGCCAGCGCAGGGCGAAACATTAAGGCTTTGGAGTTTGAGTTGAGTTGACAAACAGCAGACTCTAGGGTCGAGAGCAGTGAATCTGGCAGTTGGCCTGCGAGGATTTGGTGGCGGATGCTGCGGGCGATTGATTGCAGTTGTCTGGGTTCATCGACATTTAAGTGCAGGGAAGAGTGTGGCCAGTCAGCAAACAGCGGTTCTAGGCAGTCGATCGACTCTAAAAACTGCCAGAATGTTGTAGCTGGCACGACAAAACCCGGTACAACGGGATGATTTTTCTGGAGCAAACAGCTCAAGTAAAATGCTTTTTCTCCCACTGCATCTCGGTCTGAAGGTTGAATTTTGTCTAACCAGTAGAGGTTTTTCACGCTGCGAGCCTGTCCGTGGAAACAGATTGAATTTGATAGTTTTTCCCATTAATCACTTACCACAATTTTAGGATGAACCAGCGAAAATGGACGGGATTAGTCAAATCTTTTCTCAATCTATTTCTTAAGTCCAACTGTCCTCTTTGTCAGCGACCGGCCGCCGGAGAGTTTTGTCCGTACTGTCACAAGCAACTTCAGCGATGTCAGTTAACGGAACCCGGTCGATTTTGGCATTCAGAGCAACGTGTTTTTGTGTGGGGTGAGTACGGCGGGGCTCTCAAAGCTGCGATCGCAGCTTTGAAATATGACGGCAATCCGCAATTAGCCAAACCTCTAGGTGGCTGGCTGGCAGAAGCTTGGCTGAGTTTTCCGGAATTAGCTACAGACAATTTAACAGTTGTACCCATTCCCCTGCATCAAGAAAAGCTCAAGGAGCGCGGTTTTAACCAGGCGGAACTTTTGGCTGAAAGTTTTTGTGAGCTGACTGGTTTGCCTTTGCAGCGGCACGGTTTGGAGCGGGTGAAAAATACTCAGGCTTTATTCGCTCTGACGCCACTGCAGCGGCAAGCGGAAATGAAAAATGCTTTAAGTTTGGGGAAAGATTTTCGCCGCCGGCTCCCGCGCGATCGAGTGCTGTTAGTTGATGATATTTACACTAGCGGTACTACGGTTAAGTCGGCAATTCAAATATTGAAACTGTCGGGAATTTCGGTTTACGGAACTGTGGCACTTGCAACTCCTAATAAGAGCGATCGGTAAGCTGTGACTGGCTTTAATTTTAAACAGGTTTGTAGTGAGGGAATGATATTGATCGGGATTTGCTAAGAAATAAAATTTGGAAAAACGAACCGCGAAGACGCGAAGGACGCGAAGAAAGAGAAGGGAGAAAGTTTAGGCGGAAAGCGGGAATTGGTTGCTGATGTTCCACCGGCTGCCGTCGTGAAGCAGTAAAGTTAATGCCGATGCGGTAAACTCAAAGTGGAGCGATCGCCCTGCAAATTCCAACCAAGCCGTTTGAAAGTTCTCCTTAGTTAAATCGCGAAACGCTACTGTCATGTGGGGTACAAATGGGCGACTTTGAGAAACTCGATCGACAATTCCCAAATTTGCCGACCTATAACTCATCAAATATGAGTGAATCTCCAGCAATTCGGGCGATTTGACAACATCAGCGTAAATGACGCGGGGGGCGAAAGCGGCAAAACCAGATAGAGTAACGGGAATGGGCCGCCGGTTTACAGAAAACTGGTTCAAACTTTCCTCTAATTTGGGAACATCCTCCGTTAACGAGTGAAAAGGAGGTTGCAGCGTGATGTGCGGCGGCGAATTCAAAGCACCGCGGCTGTTGTAGTGTTCCGCAAAATACTGTTGAATCTCAGTAATGTGCTGTTCAATATCGGGCGGCGGCACTAAGGCAATAAAAAATCGCTGTTTTGACGGGTTCATGGGATAACATCGCTGTTAAGAAAGGATGGTGGAAAATGGAATATAGAGCATTAGCCCGCTTGCCCGATTGCTCATCACCCATTCCCAATCTAAAATATAAAATCTAAAATCCCAACTAAAAAAGCCTTGGTTTGTCAAAATTGAGCAAGGAATTGTCGAAAAGCCTGTTTTTGACCAATACGTGCCAGCTCACAGAGCTTATGTCTGAGAGTTGATTTCTAGGACACCGAGCGAAAACTGGCTACTGGGCGCGGCGGGGCGGCGGTATGTTGCTGTTTGAGGCGGGTTCGATGGATGAGGCGAAGGCGATCGTCGCTGAAGACCCGCTGGTGAAGAACGGTTGCGTTATTTATGAAATTTATCACTGGTGTGTGGTTGAAGAATAAATAACTGTGTTATACTCATAAATGAACTGGACCCACGCGATTCCAACGCCCAAATCTTGTCAGGACCGGAAGGTAGCAGCAACACGGGATGCTTGTAATAGGCGTGGTCTCCGGTTCACCCAGTTTTATGAGGTGTAGTTCCTATGCCTGGTTTCGGAGATATTTTACAGAAAGCAGTTTACCTTGGTGTCGGGCTAGCTTCCTACGCTGGTGAAAAAGCTGGCAGCAAGTTAACTGAATTACGCACTGAAGCCCAAAAGCTGGCAGACGAATTAGTGAAGCGGGGCGAGATGTCAACGGAAGAAGCCCGTCGCTTTGTTGATGATATGGTACAACAGGCTCAGCAGCCGCCGCCCGTAGAACCGGCTGGCGACAAAAAACCGGCTGAACCTCGGCGGATTGAAATTGTTTCGGAGGAAGAAGAGGTTTCGCCCAAAGATGCTAAAGAAACTGGTGGCGTAGACAAGCTCCGCGAACAGGTGCAGAATTTACAAGAGGAATTGCGGCGGCTGAAGCGGGATTAAGCTGGAAAAAGCTCGCGCAGCAAAGCAGGGAGGGAACTCAGGATAATACTCTTGAGTTCCCTTTTTGAATATCTGCCCTGTTAAACTTGACCGGATATCCGGCAATAGGTAATAGAATTGAAAGTAGGTGCGATCGCTTCGCATGAGGCTGGCTCCACCTGTCGGTAAAATATTTTGTAATAGCAAGCTCTCAAATTCATGGAAGATTGGTCTAAAGATTTTTTTGGAGTAATGGAAAATGCTGTTTCTGAAGTAGAGCATTTTTTCAGCGAAATGGGCGAAGAGTTTGTCGAAATGCTGGACGTTTTGGCAAAAATGTCGGAAGAGTTTACTGAACAAGTACAAAATAATCTGATTAATGACATTGACGGTTATTTCAATGAATTTGATGGTTTATTTAATGAATTTATCGAACCGATAATTGAAATTTGCCGCGACTTCGACCCGGAGTTTGATGAGATAGATTTGTCGATGGTGACTTATGTAGACCCTTCGCCGACGCAGCAGCCGGCTTGTCGCGGTTGTCGCAACTATCACGGTCAAGTTTACGGGGGAAATTTGTTGGTTTGTGCGATGCACCCTACCGGTGTGGAATCGGAGAGTTGTGCTGATTGGGAAACTGACAGCGATATGAATTTTTAAGACGGGAGTTGAGTTGTTGAGGGGTTAATGGCTTATGGTAACTTCAATTCAGTCTCCGTCAAAGATTTCTCTGGAAGAGTTTTTGCTATTGCCAGAGACTAAGCCGGCTAGCGAGTATGTTGACGGTCAAATTTCTCAAAAAGCTATGCCGCCAGGAAAACACAGTACGTTACAATTCGAGTTTCCATCGATTATTAATCAAGTTGGCAAACCGCAGAAATTAGCTTATGCGTTTCCCGAATTGCGCTGTACTTTTGGGGGACGTTCTCTTATTCCAGATATAGCAGTGTTTGAGTGGTCGCGCATTCCTCTCAATGCTAATGGAGAAATAGAAAATAGGTTTGAAATTGTGCCGGATTGGACAATTGAGATTTTATCGCCGGATCAAAATCCAACTCGGGTCATTAATAATATTTTGTTTTGCTTAAATCACAATGCTAAACTGGGTTGGTTGATTGACCCGGAAGAAAAATTAGTTCTTGTTTTTAAACCGCAGCAGCAACCAGAGGCGAAAGAGAATCAGGATATTTTACCTGTGCTCGATGTGCTGTCGGATTTGCAACTGTCGGCGGATGATTTGTTTGGGCTGTTAAGTTTCGATCGCCCGTGAGTTACAGTTGAGTATAGGGAATTTTGCATCTAACGGCATTTAAAGGTGAATCGCTCAACGGCTAATAATTCGCAATTTGGGTTTCCGAAAATGCCGCCATCGCTGCAATTGCGACAGTATCAGCGAGTGGCGGTTGCTAATTGGTTTGCGAATCAGGGACGCGGTACGCTGAAGATGGCGACGGGTAGCGGCAAGACGATTACTGCGCTGGCGATCGCCACTGAATTATACAACAAAATTAACCTGCAAGTCCTGCTCGTAATTTGCCCTTACTGCCACCTGGTGAATCAGTGGGCGCGCGAATCAGAGAAATTTTGTTTAAAACCTATTTTGGCTTTTGATAGCGCCCGCAGTTGGCAAAATAAGCTGGCTGCGGGTTTGTATGAAGTGCGAGCGGGCGATTCCCTACGGGATAGCTGCGCTTCACGAGCATTTCTCACAATCATCACCACTAACGCCACATTAATGTCCGATAGCTTGCAATCCCAACTGCGCTATTTCCCAGAAAAAACCCTGATTATTGGAGACGAAGTTCACAACTTAGGGGCACCCCGTTTAGGACAAAGTTTGCCGCGCAACATTGGACTGCGGCTCGCCCTTTCCGCCACCCCAGAAAGGCATTTCGACGAACAGGGAACCGAAGCTATTTTAGATTATTTCGGTCCTGTTTTGCAGCCGGAACTCACCTTAGCCGATGCCATCCGCAAAAAAGCATTAGTACATTATTTATACTATCCGATTTTAGTAGAATTGACCGAAGCCGAAACCCGCAAATATTCCCGCTTAACTCAAAAAATTGGCTGGGCGCTTTGGGGCGATGAAAAAGTAGAAGAAAACGATGCTTTAACGAGTTTATTAATGCAGCGGGCCCGGTTAATTGGAGCGGCGGCTAATAAATTAATAGCTTTGCGAGAATTAATGATTCACCGTCTCGATACAAGCCATACTTTATTTTACTGCGGCGACGGTGCGATCGAAGGAGGTGCGCGCCGAAATAACAACCGCCAACTAACAGAAACCGCGAAGTTATTGGGTTCAGAATTAGGCTACCGAGTTAACACTTATACTGCGACAACTCCTTTAGCAGAAAGAGAACGATTGCGCCGACAATTTGAGAGTGGAGAATTGCAAGGTTTAGTCGCGATTCGCTGTTTGGATGAAGGCGTTGATATTCCAGCAATTCGCAATGCTGTAATTTTAGCAAGCAGCAGCAATCCGCGCCAGTTTATTCAGCGCCGGGGACGGATTTTGCGGCCACATCCGGGGAAGGAAAGGGCAACTTTATTTGACATGATAGTTTTGCCTCCAGATTTGGGCAGAGAAACCTTAGAAGTCGAGCGCAATTTGCTGCGAAAAGAGTTGAAGCGGTTCTTGGAATTTGCAGATTTAGCTGACAATGCTGGGGAAGCTAGAGTGAAATTGCTGCAACTTCAGAAGCGTTACGGGCTATTAGACATTTGACATTTATTAAGGTTCGGTTTATCTTTTAGAATATAGAATTATTTGATAGCAGTTTGAGTTGCTAGTTTAGTTCGCGATCGCACGCAGAGTTCAGAAACCTGGTTTCTTTGTAAATTTCTCGTGACTGTTCACAAAACTCGTAGAAACCGGGTTTCTCGTCCATCAGCCTAGGCCCTGTATATTTGAATATTTGCCAAAAAAATATGACTGAAAATATGACTGAAAATCTGATTATGGCATTTAGATATGAAGATAGCGCGATCGCAGCCGTACCCACAACCATTTTAGCAGAAAAGCGTTCTGCTTATCAAACTCATCAGGAATTCAGCGACGTACAGCAACCAATTACTACCGCGCCACCGGAAGTACGTCAAATTATCGAGCGGGTATTGAAAATTGAAAAAGATAAGTTGTACATGAGAGCTCCCCGCCACATTAACGATGACATTTTAAAAATCATTAAGGAAGAAATTGTATGAATTTAATCTCAATTACTCTGTGCAACTTTCGTCAATTTTACGGCAAAAGTCCCGAAATTAAACTAGCTTCTGGCGTGCAAAATATTACAGTAATTCACGGTAATAACGGCGCTGGAAAAACGGCCTTGATGAATGCCTTTACCTGGGTACTTTACGGAAAATTTAGCGCGGCTTTTGCGGCGGAAGAACAATTAGTAAACAAGCGCGCTCTGGCTGAGGCGGAAATGGGAAAAGCCGTAGGTTGTTGGGCGGAAATTGTGTTTGAACACGACAGTACGCGTTACCAAGCAAAACGCATCTGTCGTGCTTATAAAAGTGAAAACACTGTAGAACATGGCAAGAATGAATTGTTTCTGAATGTAGCAAAAGATAACGGTCTCTGGCTGAAGCCGGAGCAGCATCCCGATGATATTATCGGGCGGATTTTGCCGGAAAGTTTACATAAATATTTCTTTTTTGACGGGGAGCGAATCGAGCAAATTGTCCGGCACGACAAGAAAGCAGAAATTGCTGAAGCTACTAAGGAGTTGCTGGGGGTGGAAGTGTTGAATCGATCGATCCGGCATTTAGTAGAAGCGAAAAAATCTCTTGAGACAGATTTAAATATAATTGGGAATGCTGAAACGAAGAAACTTTTAAAAGACAAGCAAAAAATTGAGCAAGAAGCTGAGCAACTTTCGAGCAGACAAGTAGAAATCGAGCGGGAATTGGCGAACCAAGGGGAGTTAAAAAAAGCAGTTAATGGTAATTTGCTGGAACTCAGCGGTGCTGCCGATTTGCAAAAATTGCGAGACGAATTGCAAAAGCAACGAGATTTATTGAGGCAACAAATTGTTCTGGCTTCAGATGCTATCAAACGAGCAATTTCTGGGCGCGGTTACGCGGTTTTTCTGTCAGATGCGGCGGCTGAATTTGAAGCAATAGTAGGAGGTTTGCGGGAAAAAGGGGAGTTGCTTTCGGGGATTCAGCGGCCGTTTTTGGAAGAGTTATTAGCGCAGCAGCGGTGTATCTGCGGTGCGGAATTAGTGGATGGTTCTGAATCTCGCCAACAGGTTAGCGGTTGGATGGATAAGGCGGGTGTTGGCGATGTGGAAGAAACAACTATTCGGATTAGCGACCGGGTAAATGAAATTGATAGACAAGTGGCTGATTTTTGGGAGGAAATTGACCGACACCAAGGCAATATCAGCCGCGACCGAACCGAACTTTCTCGGCTGGAAACGCAGTTAGACGATATTCATAGCAAGCTGCGAAATTTTCCTGACGAGGATGTCAGCCGCTTGCAAAAGCGCTTGGATGAAATTGAGGCAAAAATTGGCGATTTGCACAGGGAAACAGGCTCTAATCAGCAGCAGATTGAGAGCTTGAATGCGCAGGTTGTGGCTTTGGACAAGCAAATCGACAAGCAGCAACTGAACGAGGAAAGGCAAGTATTAGCCCAGCGCCGGATTGCTGCGACTCAGGATGCGATCGATCGCCTAACTGAAGTGCGATCGCGCTTAGAGAAACAGTTTTCTTCTCAGTTGGAAAAGCGGGTGCAAGATATTTTTAGTCAAATTTCTTTTACTCCTTACATCCCCAAGTTGAGCGATAAATACGAACTGACGCTAGTAGAAAATACGTCGGGACAAGAATCTTTGGTTGCCGCTTCTACAGGAGAAAATCAAATTCTCAGTTTATCGTTTATCGGCGGGATTATTGAGGGCGTGCGGGAGTGGAGTCAAAAGAATACTTTGATGGGCCCGGATAGCAGTACGTTTCCAATTGTGATGGATTCTCCCTTTGGCAGTTTGGACGAGATTTATCGCAAGCAAATCGCGAATAAGCTGCCGAAGTTGGCGAATCAATTGGTAGTTTTGGTAACTAAAACTCAGTGGCGCGGAGAAGTTGCTCAAGAGATGGAAAGTTCCATTGGCCGGGAATACGTGCTGGTGTACAATTCTCCGAAAGCTGATTGTGAAGAAGATGCGATCGAACTGGGCGGGATGCGCTATCCTTTAGTTAAGCGCAGTCCAGATGAATTTGAATATACGGAAATTTTAGAGGTGGATTATGGCTTCTAATTCGGCAAGTACGCAGGTCTTGGAAACGGATATTTGGGTGAAGGCGACATGGGAAGAGTATCTGAATTTTGCTGAGGATTCAGCATGGGAAAAGGGCAAGTTTTATTATTACGAACAACACATGAGGATAGAAATGTCACCAGTAGGGCCATTGCACAGTCGTCATAATTCAGTAGTTTCGAGAGTTGTCAATTTTTATACGGCTTTTAGAAATATCCGAATAGTCGAGTTAATTAATGCCAGTTTTCGCAAAACAGGTATTCGGGAATTTCAACCTGATTTGTCTTATTATATAGGTGCAGATTTTGAATTACCTCCTCGCACGAATACGCCCATTAATTTGAATGAGTTTGTACCTCCAGCTTTAGTGGTGGAAATAGGAGCATCTTCTAGTGCAGATGATTTGGGAGTAAAGCGTTTAATTTACGAACATTCTGAAGTCCAAGAATATTGGGCAGCTAATGCAAATACGAATGCAGTATTTGCCTTTGCTATTACTGCTGGAGGGAGTGGGACAATTCAAAATTCACTGGTTTTACCTGGCTTAGAAATAGCGTTAATTGAGGAAGCTTTGAACCGGAGTCAAACAGAAGATGATGGGGAAATTAATCGCTGGTTGATTCAAACTTTTAGTCAAGGTTGAAGGGAGTTTGACGTGGAAAAAGAGTATCATAAGTTGGTGCGCGATCGCATTCCTGAAATTATTCGTAAAAGCGGGAATGAATGCGAGTTTGTAATTTTGTCGGAGGCAGAATACCGTCAAGCTTTGCTGCAGAAATTGATTGAAGAAGCGGAGGAAGCGGCAGAGGCCCACGAGGAAGATTTGGTGGCGGAATTGGCGGATTTGTATGAGGTAATAGATGCGGTGATGGCGAGTTTTGGCATTTCGGGCGATCGACTTTTGGCGGAACAAATGAAGCGGCGGGAAGCCAGAGGAGGTTTTGCACAAAAAATTATGTTGTTGCGGACATTCTGAAAATTATCTGCGTTAATCTGTGTTTATCTGCCTCTAATCTGCGGTTACTCTATCAATCAAATTACTCAGTTAAAAATTACATATTAATCCCAATGGCTGCTAACAAAATTAGAATTGCTAAAGATAAAGCGGAGTTAGTCAAATCATTAACTTTATCGGATAACAACACTGGCCCTTTCCACACTTACGCCGATGTCATCGCTTTCGCCGCATCCTTGGGAAAGCAGCGGAAAAAACGCTCGCCTTTGGGGGAAATTTCTAAACGAGAACCCGGTGCGATAGATGTTGATATTTTTGTATCGAGGGGCTACGATATGGCGATTAAATTAATTGCGATCGCCGAAACCAAAAATCCTCAAATTCTCTCCCATCTCGACGAACAATTGGAAGCCGAACGCTTGCAAATTTTTGAAGAATATGCTAATGGTGGACTGGAAATTTTGCGAGAAGAGTTGCGGGGTGCGGCGGATTATACCGATCGCCTTTTGTTAGTTTTGATTTCTGAAAGAGACAATCAACATCGGTCAAATGAAGAATTCGATTTAAGCAAGTTCTTATTCTAATAGATTCCCAATGAAGTATCTACTAGCAGAGATAATAAAGAAAGGGCTTAAGGAATCTGCAAAATTTTTCGCTTACAGCTACTCAGGATTCATTATCTGCCATTTCATTCTCAAACTATTTTTTTGGGATAGACTGTGGATTATTGCCTTAATTACCACTTTTATTCCCTTAATTTTCTTCCCAACTTTCCTGCTTCCCATCATCGGATTGTCAATTATCAAAAAAAGATGGTTCACTATTATTTCGGCGATCGCCTGCATTATCCTAATAAGTTGGCTGCACATTAAATACTTTAGCCCCAAACCAATAAACATCACAAATTCGCAGCCCAGCATCAAAGTTTTATCACATAACCTCAGTTGGTATAAAACTCAGTCACCTACTTTACTAAAACTGATTAACCAGCAAAAACCAGATATTATATTTTTACAAGAAATCGTTAGGAAACATACCGAAAGAGCTTTCACCTGGTTAAAAGCAGACTACCCCTATCAAATTGCTACTCCCCCTGTAGGAATTCTCAGTAAATATCCGATTGTATCGAGCGAAATACTGCACTTAGCCGGCCATCGAGAAACGCAGCAACGGGCAATTATTAAATTTAACCAACAAGAAGTAGTGATTTATAATATGCAAGCCACCGGGCCGTGGTTGAAAATATCTAAAAAATTGGGTTTTCTCAGAATTCCAGTTTACAAATATGGCCTACGATCGCCTGAAATTCAAGACTTAGTGCAGCGAGTCGATCGAGAAACTCTGCCAGTAATTGTCGCGGGCGATTTTAATATGACAGACGAAACTCAAGACTATGACAGGGTGCAGAAAGTCATGCAAGATGCTTTCCGAAAATCGGGATGGGGGTTTGGTTTTACCTGGCCTCAGGGTTGGGAACTTAAATTCTTGGTAAAAAGGTCGAATTGGAGATTAAATTATCCGGTTTGCCGGATTGATTATATTTGGTATTCAAAGCATTGGGGTGCTAAATCGAGTTCAGTTTTGGAGGCAACCGAGTCCGATCATTTGCCGATAGCAGCAGAACTAATTTTGTTAAAATGAAGCGGTATAAGCAACAGCATCTACCAAACTTGAGAACGATCGCACCCTCTCGGAACACTCCACCGATCGGGGTAATACCCACAGTACATAATGGTATAATTTTAAATCTACCCGTGCAGAATTGGGTAAGGAGTATTAGAGACCCCTACTTGTAGAAGACCCCCTACGCAGTGAAACAAAGTGCGGGTGTCCTGGGAGGTTTAGATCAAGAAGTTGAGTAGGTGGCGATCGATGGCGCCACCCGCCATAGATCGTTTCCTACCGAAGTGTAGCTATTGATTGAAGTCAAATTTTGGCTCAAATTTATCTATGTTGAACAACTTTAAAGTCAGAGGCCCAATGCTACTTGGCTACTCCGTGCCATTCGCATTAATTGCAGGACTAGCGATCGGTATCTATAGTACATCGCCAACAGTTAGTAATATCGATTCCGGTTGCACCGTCCGTCATTGTTGACGGTTGACGGTTGACTGTTGACGGTTGACGGTTGACTGTTGACTAATGACTGTTGACTAATGACTAATGACTAATGACTAACGTTACTATAAAGCTTCAACCTATCGCGCAAGATTGGGCGATCGCTTCTTAGGAGGACAAAACACGATCGCCAGAACCAAACAGGAGGCTCAATGACATTGAGCCGATCGACTTTGCAATACCATTCACCAATCTTGAGGTAATTCCTATGACATTTGCGGATCAGAATCTCACCAAGAAGCGCCCAGATAGTTTAAAAGACTTTTCTTTACCCCGACGTGAGAGTTACTTTCCATCCTCTGCAGATTGGAGAAATGAAGTCCTCTATTTTCTCTTACCCGATCGCTTTAGCGATGGTCAGGAAGACACACGCCCTCTACTTAATCGGCAGCAACTCAATCAGGCCCGACCTAATCTGCCGAATGGACAGTCTTGGCGATTTGACAAGTGGGCAGAATCCGGAGGCGATCGCTGGCAGGGTGGGACGCTCAAAGGATTAGAGTCAAAGCTGGATTATCTCAACCAACTAGGCGTGACGACGATCTGGGTAGGGCCAATCTTTCAGCAGCGGGGTCACTTGGATAGCTATCACGGTTACGGCATTCAAGATTTTCTAGAGGTCGATCCTCGCTTTGGGACTCGCCAAGATTTGGTCAGTCTGGTCAATAAAGCGCACTCCAAGGGGCTACGCATTATCCTTGATATCATTTTTAACCATTCAGGATCTAACTGGCTTTATGCTCCTGGTACCCCTGGGGGAGAATGGGAACCACCCTATACACCTGGTTGGTATCAGTTTGGCTCGTGGCTAGGCGATCGCGGACAACCCATTGCGGGGCCACCTCAAACCGAGGCGGAAGGAGTCTGGCCGATCGAACTCCAGGAACCAGATTGCTATACTCGTGCCGGAAAGGGCGATTTAGGGCGGGGGGAGCTCGACGATCCCAATGCCGAATTCCGGCGTTCGGATTTCATTACGCTGCGCGATTTCCAGTTGGACTATCCCCATCTCTTAGATTACTTAGCCCGGTGTTATAAATACTGGATCGCCCTGACAGACTGCGATGGCTTTCGGATTGATACGCTCAAGCACGTTACCTACGAGCAAGCCCGAAATTTCTGCGGGGCGATTAAGGAGTTTGCGGCCAATCTGGGTAAGAGCGACTTCTTTTTGGTAGGAGAAATAGCAGGCGGAGACTTCAACGAAGACCGTTATCTGGATGTGGTGGGGCAGAATCTAAACGCGGCTCTCGATATCGGCGAGATGCGGGTAAATCTTAACCAAGTTGCCAAAGGGTTCATGGCTGCAAGAGCCTACTTTAACGGGTTCGATCCAATGAACGCGGTGATGGGTTCGCACCGGAATCTCGGGCGGCGCCATGTTTCAATTTTGGACGATCACGATCATGTATTTGGTGAAAAAATCCGCTTTTCCAGTGAAGCCGCATCGGACCATCAGGTGATTGCCGGAGTGGCATTGCAACTGTTCACGTTGGGGATTCCTTGCATTTACGCGGGAACCGAGCAGGCATTGGCGGGGCCAGAACCGTCTGAACGCAAGTGGTTGCCCGACTGGAAGGGATCCGATCGCTATTTGCGGGAAGCAATGTTTGGCCCCTCGCATCCCCGGCAATCGGGAGTAGCAGGACTAGAAGCCTTCGATCAAAACTTACCCGGCTTTGGGCCGTTTGGGACAGCGGGTGCTCACTGTTTCGATCCGAATCACCCTGTCTATGTTCGGATTGCCGCAATGGCGGCACTCCGCAAAAAGTTCCCTGTGCTGCGCTTGGGACGACAGTATTTGCGACCAACCGCGATTCCCTTCTTGAATTTGCCCTTTGGCGATCGCGGACTGAGTGGAGAAATTATTGGTTGGTCACGGGTTTTAGACGATGAAGAAGCGGTTTGTGTGCTCAACAGTCATGGAACGGATAATCGAGGAGCGAGAGTGCTAGTGGATGCCAATCTCAACCCGATCGGGAGTTCAATGACGGTAATTCTGAATACCGCTGAAGTAGGGAATCCGGGTTACACGGGTCCTCATCAGGTGGGCCGGGCGGTGTCAGTGCAGCGACAAGATGGGACTGCCTATGTCGAGATCCAACCGCTTCCAGCATCCGAATTTTTGATTTTGACGAATCATCCCTAAAGTCAAGCTGAGGCGCCGTGCGATCGTCGGCATCAACCAGTCGGTGACATGACCTTGAGCAAATTAACTTTGCAACCTAGAGTGCGATCGCATATCTTGAATGGGCGAAAGGAGCGATCGAGTCAGTGCAGTTTCTAGTCCACTGACTCGATTAACTTTGTCAGAGTGCGATCGCAAATCTAGAGTAGGAGAAAAACAATAAATTGCCGCAGCTATGTGCAGCCGATCGCCGAGCGTGAAAAAACATCTGCCTGCATCGTGGCACGGGCGTCCCGCCTGTAGTTCCGAAGCGGTGACAAAATCAACTCAGCACCGGCGGCAATCCTACCTCTTGCGGGAGACTACCCCTATCAAATTGGCACTCCCCCTGTACGAATTCTCAGTAAATATCCGATTGTATCCACCCAAATACTGCACTTAGCTGGCCATCGAGAAACGCAGCAACGGGCAATTATTAAATTTAACGAACAAGAAGTAGTGATTTATAATATGCAAGCTACCGGGCCCTGGTTTAAGATATATAACATCTTGCGTTTTCTCACAATTCCCGTTTACAAATATGGCCCACACGCGCCTGAGATTCAAGACTTAGTGCAGCGAGTTGAGCGAGAAATTCTGCCAGTAATTGTCGCGGGCGATTTTAATATTACAGACGAAACTCAAGACTATGACAGGGTGCTGAAAGTCATGCAAGATTCTCTCCGAAAAGCGGGATTTGGGTTTGGTTTTACCTGGTCTCACGGTTGGGAACTTAAGTTATTGGTAAAAAGCTCGAATTGGAGATTAAATTATCCCGTTTTCCGGATTGATTGTATTTGGTATTCAAAGCATTGGGATGCTAAATCGAGTTCGGTTTTGGAGGCAACCGAGTCCGATCGTTTGCCTGTAGCAGCCGAACTCATTTTATTGACAGCGGCTAGATAGCGAGAATTAGTCTATACTAGAAAAATTAGCGGGGATTTGGAGGGTGCGGCGTTGAGCTTCAGAGATTTAGCGATTCAAGATGAGTACCGGAGCGATCGCTGCGATCTAATCCAAGAATTTTACATTCCTTGTTTGGAAAAGGCTACAGTTTACAAGCGAGCCGTTGGTTTTTTCTCCAGCACTTCGATGGCAGCCGCCGCAAAAGGACTGACAGCATTGATTCGAGTTGGCGGCAAGATGCAGCTCGTGGCTTCTCCACATTTGTCCCCAGAAGATGCGGAGGCGATCGTGCAAGGAATGCGACAAAAAGAAGAAGTTATTGTCAGTGCTGTTCTGCGAGAATTAGATAAAGAATTTGAGGGAATTGTTCGAGATCGCTGGGCTTGTTTGGCTTGGTTATTGAGTCAAAACATCCTCGAAATTAAACTAGCTGTTACTAAAGAGATTCGCCGCCAGGGAATTTATCACGAAAAATTAGGGATATTTGCCGATACCGAAAACAATATCGTTGCTTTCACGGGCTCGGCTAACGAAAGCTCAACTGCTTTAATTGATAATTTTGAATGTATTGATGTCTTTTGTTCTTGGCATCCGGGAGTTAGAGAACGGGCCTTAAAAAAAGCCGAAAATTTTCATAAATTGTGGAAAAACGAGACGCCGAATGTGGAAGTAATCGAGTTTCCCGAAGCGGCGGCGCGATCGCTGTTGCGTCTGTGTCCCGATCGACCTCCTGCACTGGAACCCGGATTGCCATACAAACCTAAATTTTCGGCTTCTGAAGATAAGACAAATTACCAAGTGAACTCCTCAAAAAGAAGTGATTTGTGGGGACATCAAACACAAGCCGTTCAAGCTTTCTTGCAGCATCGCTGCGGCATTCTGGAAATGGCAACAGGAACCGGAAAAACGCGCACTGCTTTGAATATTTTGCAGGAATTAACTACAGCACAAGCCATTGAATCTGCCATAATTACTACAATTGGAACCGATTTACTCAACCAATGGGTTAAACAGTTGTACAGCGTTGCTAGCAATTTAAACCCCCAGTTTCGCGTCCTTCAGCATTATGGGGATTATTGCCAAAAAGATGAGTACGATCTAGACCCCAAAAATAGCGTGTTGGTAGTGTCGCGCAACGCACTGCGCAACGTGCTGCGATCGCTCAACAACCCCACCAGAAAACGGTTGCTCATAATTCACGATGAAGTTCACGGCTTGGGAAGTCCCGCCAATATTGAAGACTTAGACGGACTATCTGACGGGATTGCTTATCGACTCGGCCTCAGTGCAACTCCAGAGCGAGAATACGATCGCGAAGGAACAGAATTTATTGAAAAAAATGTCGGTGCTGTCATTTATCAGTTTACTTTAGAGGATGCGATTCGGCTCGGAGTTTTATGTGAATTTGATTACTATCCAATTGAGTATGAATTATCGGAAGAAGACCGACAGCGCATCAAGAATGTCTACAGCAGAAAAGCAGGTCGAAAATCTGAAGGTAAACCCATGTCTAATGAGGAGTTTTGGACTGCTTTAGCAAGAGTTTACAAAACTTCTCGCTCCAAAGTGCCTTATTTTGAAAGGTTTCTCTTGGATCGTCCAGAAATTTTAGACAGATGTATTGTGTTTGTAGAAGACCGCCAATACGGCGAATTAGTCTTGTCTCTCATTCACCGTTACCGATACGATTATCATACCTATTATGCTGAAGATGACACTAAAAACTTGGTTGATTTCGCTCAAGGTAAAATTTCTTGTTTAGTAACCTGCCATCGCCTTTCTCAAGGAATTGATATTCAGTCTCTCCGTTCAGTGGTTTTATTTTCATCAGCGCGGTCTAAATTAGAAACAGTTCAGAGAATGGGGCGCTGTTTGCGGCGCGATCCAACTAACCCCAATAAACGAGCTATAGTTGTTGACTTTGTGCGAGTTCAGGATGAAGATACAGAGGAGTTAAATACTGACCAATTGCGCAAACAGTGGCTAACCAGTTTATCTAAAATTAGAGCCGAGGCAGATTAACGATGGCAATAGACAAAAAAATTTACGAGGCTGTTTATGAAGCGGTTAACAACCACAATCAACCGCCCAAAGTGGCTGAGAGAATGATGCTATGGCTGGCGCATCTATCAGAAGGAAGTGCTACTTTGTCAAATCCAGATGACATTAAAGCTTGCCTGGCAACAATATTAGATGCCATTAAAGTAGACGGCGGTCAAGATGAAGAGGAGGAATTAGAATGAGCCGACAATTTACGCTTTTAGGATGGTCGGCTTCGGGTTTAAGATGCCCCGACCATGAGGTGAATCTTTGCCTTCCCGACAATCATCTTTTACCCTATCCAGTAACATTAGTGCAGATGCCTAACGGTACTGGTAAAACAACTACATTAACGATGCTGCGTGCTGCACTATCCGGGTCGGCAAAAGAGTGGAATTCCGAAATAATCCGCGCGCTTCGACGCAGCAGCGGCGCGGCAAAATCCGGTCAGTTTGTGGTCAAAATAGCTGTGAATAACAACCCGCTGACGTTTGAGCTGAATCTCAATTTCGATCGCGGTAAAGTTGAATACAGAACCAGCTACGGAACTGGAATTAGGGAGGGGTTTTTTCCGCCTCCAATGCTGATGAAATTTCTCAATCCAGAATTTGTTAACCTGTTTGTTTTTGACGGCGAACTAGCTAGTAATTTACTAGATTCCAAACAGACACGGGCGCGCAGTGCCATTGATTCGCTCTTCCAACTATCTTTGTTGGAGGAAGTGGCTAAGGCGTTTCAGGAAAATTGGGAAAAACACGCGGAATCAGCTACAGCCAAATCTACTCAAGGTTTGAGTCGCCGCCGAAATAGACTAAAAGGATTGCAAGAAAAGCGAAAAAGAATTAAGCTCGAACAAGAAAAAGTTCAGCTTCACAAATCGCGGCTTAACTTAGAAATACAGTCAGCAGAAACAGACTATGAAACTGCCTTCAGCAAGGATAAAAATATCGGCTCTCAGTTGCAAAAAATCAAAGTAGATTTAGAGAATAAAGAGAAAATTATTGCTATAGAGGTTGCAAAGGCGATCGATAAGATGCGAAGCCCCGAAAGACTGCTTCCTAAGTTTGGAGAAGCCCTCAAGGACTTAAAAGCGAATTTAGATCGGCTGAAATTACCAACTTCGACTTCAAAAGAGTTTTTTGAGGAGTTAGCGCAAGCTGAAGAATGCGTGTGCGGCCGCAGAATGAATGAGGTGAGTCGCGAGGCCGTGCGCGATCGCGCGAAAAACTATTTAGCTGACGATGAAGTTGGGGTTTTAAATAGCATTAAATCAGATATTGCCATTCATTGCAGCGACGAACCCGAAGTTCCCTATCAAGAACTTCAGGAACAGTTAGCAAACTTAGGATACCAAATTGCCGATCGAGACTACCTCAAAACAAGAATGAGCGCGATCGAACAAACACGTTTTGCACAAGGCGACTCGGAACTAGAGGAGAAAAAGCAATATCTCGAAAAGCTCAAAGAACAACTTCGCACTTGTACGGAACGTTTGACAGAAATTGAGCGATCGCCCCACACGAAACCTAGCGAAGATACAGACTCTCTCAAGGAATTAGATAAACTCATTGAAAAAGCAGAATATGAAGTCGCTGAAGCCACCGAAACCTTAAACCTCAAATCCAAAACAGAAATTGCTAAGCGCATTCTTGCCGAAGCGCACCAGCAAGCAAGAGAATACCTGCGAAAGTTTATTCTTGAAGAAACGAACCAGCGCATCGCGCAATTGCTATCGAGAGATCCAGTTTTTTTAGAAGACATTCAAGACTCCCTGCAACTGCGGGGACAAGGCGGTGCGAGTGTCGGTCAAACCTTATCTGTTAGCTATGCTTTTCTAGCGACTCTTTTTAACCGCAGCGAGCACCAATTGCCCTTTATTGTTGATAGTCCGGCCGGTTCCCTGGATCTCAAAGTCCGTCCCGAAGTAGCGCGCCTCATTCCCTCTTTGTGCGATCAGTTTGTCGCCTTTACTATCTCCAGCGAACGGCAAAGTTTTGTTAATGTTTTGGCTCGGGCGGCCAACCAGCAAGTGCAGTATCTCACCATTTTTCGGAAAACCTCTAGAATGAATGCCCTTTTGCAGAATGTACCGCGCGATCGCATCAAAGAAACTGTTGATGGGGTAATTGTGAACGGAAATGACTTTTTTGAACGGTTCGATCTCGATGAGGAGTTGTAAAAATGGACTTTCAATTGCGTAAAGATGCTCGCAAATGGTTTAAAGATATATATGCCAATTATTCGATTTTGTTTGACTTATACTATCTTTGTTTGATGGCCGGTTTCGCTGCGTCCCGCAGGAACACTCAAATTACTGCTGAAGAAGTAGATTCTTTAGTAGAAAACTTTCCGGGTGACTTCCGCGATCGCGGGCGGCGGTTAGTTGGGCTTTTAATTCATGCCGATCTAGCTTATTTAGGAATAGATTTAGATGAGCGAGATGCTGTTTACCGCAGAGTCGCAGAGTTAGTCGATCCTAACTCGCCTTCCGATTTGTCTAATGAAGGCATTAAGATAATGAATCAATACGCTCACGGCGGTTTTGATGTTCTGTGCGAAAATTTTAGCGATCGCCCCACATCAATTGAAACATTCATTAGAAAATACGCTCGCTGCCTCAGCGATTTACAAACCGCAGATGCAGGGCGATCGTGAAAAAACATCTGCCTGCATCGTGGCACGGGCGTCCCGCCTGTAGTTCCGAAGCGGTGACCAAATCAACTCAGCACCGGCGGCAATCCTACCTCTTGCGGCTGCACAAATCGGCCGTTAAAACTAACAGCTTTATCCTCAAAAGTCCTCGCTTCCGCCACCGCTTGCCGCAAATGAGCTCGCTCCATATCGTCCTGAATTCCCCCCACCAAATATACAATTAACTTCGTCGCTAAATCCTTTCCAGAAACTAGCATTCGCTTTTTGTTCGGATCGTACAAAATCCCGTACCACGCAGACTCAGGATTGTCCATGTGGCTAAATCCTTCATCGACATCGAATCTGCGGAGTTTGTCGAAAATAGATTTCAGGGAAAGTTTCTTCCTAAATACTAGAATTCCCAAAGCATTAGCTAAAGCAATTTGACCGACTGGACGGAACAAAAGATTTCCCTCGCCCGCTGGCTTTTCAAAACTAAATCGGCGCAATTCAGTCGTTTCTTCGCCGCTTTCAATTCTTTGATAGCTGGGTAAAGTTGCTAAATGATCGAACAATTTTTTAAACTCTTCAATTCCCTCTTTTAGTTCTTCATCTTCGGGACGCATGGGAATTAAACCTTTTCGTTCCGGCTTCCAATGGGGGAATTTGTATTCTAAATACCGTTCGGACATATCTTGCAGCGCTTGCAATGTGGTTAAGACTGTTGATTTTGCTGCGACTGTGGCGCTGTCCCAATTGACGCGGGGATTTCTGTCATCTTGTTCTTTTAATAAGGGATGGGTGACGGCAATTTTTCGGGCCGCGATCGCAAATCCGTTGTCCTCGTTCAATAATGCTAGCTGTCCCTGACTCAGCGTTACCGCCATTAGGTTAACGTGCACAAAGATCGATCGCACGCGCCGTTGTGCTTGCTGTCGCGTTTCCCCCGCTACCGCCGCCGGGATAAACTCAATCCCGATTTTTTCGTGAGCTAATTTATACACTTTTTCGGGGTCAATTTGATACTCTTCTGCTAAATCTTCCAGAGTAATTGCAGCGCCGACAGGTTTTTTATTTTTGTTGTATCTTTGCAGGATTCCGGTTTTAATTAAACTCATTAAACCTTGAACTCCCATCAGCCGATGCTGGCCGTCTAAGGCAAAAATGGAGACTTTTTGAGACACATCCAAAAGCCCTAAGTTCTCGTTTTTATCAAAGGATGTAAATTCAGCAGCCGATTTAGTTGCTACGCCATTTTTATCCCATTCCTCGGCTAGAGGATTGTCTACCCACGGGGGACTGACGACTACTAAAACTGCGGGGAATTTGTGCGATTTTCTGGCTGCTAAGTATTGAGTGAGGGCTGCTTGGCGCGACCAATCTAAGGGACGCTGGATAATTTCGTCAATGGTTTCGTCGTCCCGGACGATGTTGTTGGTTTGGAGGTCGAATTTTTGGCGGAAAAGCGGCATTTGGGAGGCGAAACGGACGCGAGAGTCTAACCATTCTAGGGTGACTGAACCGATGTATGCTTCGCTGTTTCCCATCTGGGTTTTTTGTACGAAAATGCGATCGTCCTTTCCTAAATAATTATCTAATAAAAGTGCGATTTCCTGTCTGTCGCTATTTTCTTTTTCTAAAATTTTGCTAGCGAGGTCATCCGCTGGGTTGGTGTTCATCGGCGGTTTTTATATAATTAGGCTATTTTTCAAAAATATCATGAGTTAAACTTTATGTCAACTCTTGTTTTTTAAAAATTTTTGTGAAATACTTGAGTTATCGGAGAACAGTCCCCGACTGCATACCATATTTACTGCACGATGTCAAAGATTTATTTATTTAAACCGCAGATGAACGCAGATAGACGCAGATAAGAGTTATTCATCTGCGGAAAGTTGGCGTGTATCTGCGGTTTCACAAAAAAATATGTCTACTCCTTCTTTTGAATACATTTTGCCGGTGATCCGGGGAATTCAAGCGGGCCGCGAATATTATGTGTCGATGTGTCCGGTGCGTTTTTTGCCGAAATTGTTTCCCTTTGAATCTGAAGATTTGCCGCCGTCTATGCGGGCGAAACGCGCGCTTAACAAAGCTAGGATTCCCGAAATTGCTGATTATTTTGTTAAGAATCCTACAAATTATACTTGTGGGGCTATTGCTGCTTCGATTGATGCGGATATTACTTTTGAAGCAGTGGGAAATGAGGCCGAAGAACGGAAAATCGGTCGCTTGCGAGTGCCGATGGATGCTAAGTTTACTATTAATGACGGACAGCATCGCCGGGCGGCTTTTGAGATGGCTTTGAGGGAAAATCCGCAGTTGGGATATGAGACGGTGGCGCTGATTTTGTTTCTGGATGTTGGGTTGGAAAAATCGCAGCAGATGTTTGCTGATTTGAACGGTTTTCAAGTTCCTTTGGAGGCGTCACTCGGTCTACTTTACAACCACCGGGACGATCGCGCTTTTGTGGTGAAGGCGGTTGTTAAGCAGGTTGAGGTTTTCCGGTGTTTGACTGAGATGGAGAAGGGGAGTTTGAACGGGCGATCGCACAAATTGTTTGCGCTGAGTGCGATCGATCGTGCGATCGTGGCTTTGCTGTCTAATATTCACGGCAGCGAACAGGCAAAACCCTCTGTTTCTCGCCCCAAAAAAGAACAGAAAGAGGAAGAACTTGCTCAAAAAATACAACTGGCGGTTAGTTATTGGAATGCGGTTTGCAGTTTTATTCCAGATTGGCAATTAGTTCTGCACAAGCAAGTGGCGGCGGGGGAAATGCGCCGGGATTGCGTGCACTGTCACAGTGTTGTGCTTGAGAGTTTGGGGGAAGTTGGGGCGGCTTTGCGATCGGTTTTTCCTGAGAGTTGGGAGGAACGTTTGAGCCTTTTGCAGCAGGTTGATTGGTCGATTTCTAATCCTGATTGGGAGGGTGGGATTTTGTTGAAAGGGGGGATTTCGCGATCGAGGGCGAGTGTTAGTTGGATGACTGATTATTTGAAAAAGCGGTTGGGTTTGGAAACCGCAGATACAGCACAGGCGGGACGCCCGTGCCACCTGCGTTTGTAATTGCAGCGCCAAAATGCCGTCAAAAACTAGGCTAATTAAAATAGCGTCTGAATGGTTCTGCAAGAATGCCCAAGATTTGGTCTAGCTGAGTAATAAAATATTCAGTCAAATCAATTTTTAACAACTGATTTTCTAAAATTAGGAATTTCCAGTTTGTACCAGTTGAAACTGCTCCATAAATTGCGGATTGTTCTTGCCCTTTGCGCGCATTAAATATTTGAGCGGCTGCCATCTGAGCCGCACACTGTCCCAATCCTATTCTAATATCGTTGTCTTTTGCTTCCACCAATGTCAAAACTGGGGCAGTCACCAATGATTGATTGCTCGATGCGCTGAGGAGAAAGTCACAAGCCCCGGTTAATCCTTTGCTCTCTTCTACGTTAAATGTGTTGCCGGAAAAGTAGCCAATTTTGTTATTAAAAGTGCGCCGTATTTCGAGTAGAATGGGAGTGATGATTAATTCTGATCGAGCTTTTTCCGTACTGATACTTGAGGCTAAGTCTAAAGCTTCGTCTAGAGTTTGTGTGAGACGTTCTGAAGGTGCGAGGGGGGGAATTTGGCTGAATAAGTGGGGAATGTCTTCAACAGTTAGATCCAGGGTTGAGACGGCTTGGTCGATGGTTTTGAAGTCGCTGTAGGACATATTTGGTTTGGGGGAGGGATGGATTTGAGAACCGCAGATGCACGCGGACAGTGATATAATTATCACCAGTTTACGCTAGAAAATTACTTTTAAGTCTGATGACACTGCTTAAATTGTCTAGTTTCTGCATTAAGGTTGTGCTTTGCGGTGCTTAACTTTTTGTTGAAAAGAGTGTAAAATTTTAGCTGGGATTGTATTTAATCATAGCGGGAGGAGGAAATGACTACAGGAGAAGAGTCCGAAAATAAGAATTTAGCATACTATCGCAATTGTTTTTCTCAGATCAATGTAGGCAAGAATAAACAAGGAGGCGATGCTCTAAATCAGCCAATAATGCTACTGTCTGTAATTGAGTTAATTACACAAGGTTTGCTTAAGGAGAACAACATTACCATTTCCGATGAATTAATTAACACCTTCAAAAAATACTGGTGTGTGTTGACTTCTGATTCCTTCAAGGGTGTTAATTTTGCTATTCCATTTTTTCACTTAAAAAACAGGGAACCTAAATTTTGGTACGTTAAATTTAGCGAACAATACGAAGGAGGGCGTGCTCAAACAATCAACACCTTAAAAAGAGATGTTGATAGTGCCAAACTTGACGATGAACTATTTAATTTATTGCAAGATACTAATGCCCGCCAAGAATTAATAGATATATTGATCTCTAGCTGGTTTTCATCTAACAGAAAACAGATAGAAGATGTTTTAACAATTAACGAGTCTCTCCAAGATTCTACCTGGGATGAATTAGATAGTAGTGAATCTGTTAATACAGATGGACTACCAAAGATGTATTTAAAAAAATCTCTGTTTAGAGAGGCTTTTTTCCGTAAATCGGTCGTGCATTTGTATGATTACCGATGTGCTTTTTGTCGATTAAAAGTCACTCGTTCACTTAGTCAAAGTATTGTAGATGGTGCACATATCAAGCCCTTCTCAGAGTTTTATGATAATAGAGTAGATAATGGACTCTCATTGTGTAAAAATCATCATTGGGCATTCGATCGCGGATGGTTTGCTGTTGACGATCGTTATCAAATTATAGTTGCTAGTGATTTACAAGAGGACTCACCACACCCTAGATTAATGAAAGAGTTTCACGGCGAACTTATTCTTTTGCCAAGTTCCGAGCAATATTATCCGAGAAAAGATGCGCTTCAGTGGCATCGCAAAAATGTGTTTACTTTAAAATCAAAACGGAGATCTAGAAAATGAATGATTTACAACAAATGTCACTATTTCCGCCCCGCAATATTGGCGATTTAATGGCAGACATAGAAATTTTAAAAAAGGAAATTCAAGAGCTTTATTGTCAAGATGAACTCCCACTTGTAATCGGTTGGAGTGGCGGCAAAGATAGTTCCGCAGTCCTACAGCTTGTCTGGTATGCGATTGCAGAGTTGCCAATTGAGAAACGCCACAAAAAAATTCATGTTTTAACAAATGATACACTGGTAGAAAACCCTATAGTAGCTGCTGGAGTACATAATTCTCTAAAACGGATGAAAGTTGCAGCCCAAGAACAGAAAATGCCAATAGAAACTCATTTAACTTATCCAGCCGTTCAAGATACCTTTTGGGCCTGCTTAATAGGTAAAGGATACCCAGCACCTAGAAATCGATTTAGATGGTGTACGGAACGATTAAAAATACAACCAACAGGTTCTTTTATTCGTGAAATAATTAGAACTAGCGGCGAGGCAATTCTTGTTCTAGGTACTCGCAAGGCTGAAAGTGCTAAACGCGCCGCAAATATGGCTAAACATAGGGAGTGGCGAGTAAGCGAACGCCTTAATGCTAATCCCACTCGCCCTAACTCTTATATTTACCTTCCCATTGAAGACTGGCGAACAGATGAAGTGTGGCTTTACTTGATGCAGTGGGATAATCCGTGGGGAAATAACAATAAAGATTTGCTAACTATGTATCGAGGTGCGACAGCAGATAATGAATGTCCTTTAGTTGTTGATACTTCCACCCCTAGTTGTGGAAATTCTCGCTTTGGCTGCTGGGTTTGCACAATGGTAAGCCAAGATAAATCTATGGAGGCAATGATTCAAAACGATGAAGAAAAAGAATGGATGCAGCCTCTACTCGATATTCGCAACGAATTAGACATTCCAGACGATCACCCAAAAAGAGACTTCCGCCGCATCTACGGTAGAGTAGAACTGTTTGAACGCAACATGGGCGACGACACAACCTCCGTCGAACCCATCCCAGGGCCGTACACCAAAATCTGGCGAGAACACTGGCTGAGACGAGTCTTGGAAGCACAAACCCACATCCGCAAAACCGCACCCTTAGAAATGCGCGATATCACCTTAATTACCCCAGAAGAACTTAGCGAAATCCGCCGTATTTGGCTGGAAGAAAAGCACGAATTTGACGACTCTTTGCCCCGGATTTACGAAGAAGTTACGGGCGAACCTTTTGAAGATTCCCGTCCCGCCGCCGAAAGAAAACTCCTCGGTAGCGACGAATGGGCTGCGATCGAAGAGATTTGCAGCGAGGACAAAATGCACCTCGAATTGATGGCAAAACTCCTTGATACAGAACGCCAATACTACACGAAGCCGCGCCGTACAGGCATTTACGCCGATTTGGACAAATGCTTTGAAACCAGTTCGCGATCGAAGGAAGAAGCGATTGGCAACGCCCACTATCAACGCAATTTAAAAAAAGCGGTGGAAGATATTAAAGCAAATCCGACGGAAAACATTCAGCAATTCAAAGATGCGATCGCCCAAACCAACAGTTCCGCCAAAAACGATACCGTTGATATTGCCAAACTTAAAGAAGAACTCGAAAGCAACAGCAATCAAAGCAGACAGCTATCTTGGGCGGATATTAAATTTTCACCGCCAAATTCAGGAGAGGAAAAACCTAGCGATTAGCACGCGCTAGCCTGCGGTTAAACCCAAACTTGTTGACAGCCACCCCGCCGAGCGATCGGATACAATAGGCTGTCAATTAACCTGATTATTACCCAACCCTCATCGTTGAAATTACAAAATTTTTACGACCATGATTAATCCTAATATTCCCCATCAGGAACTTACATACAGCATCATCGGCTGTGCAATGAGAGTACACCGGAGGACGCAAAAAGGTTTAAGAGAAAAACATTACCAAAGAGCCTTTGATGCAGAAATGATAGAATCCGGTTTAACAACAGAAATGGAGTATCCCAGACAAATTTACGACGGTGAAGTTTGGATGGGAATCCTCTATCTAGACCATTGGGTGAATGAAGGTATTGTAGTAGAGGATAAAGCCGTAAATTATCCAATGACCGATAAAGATAAAGCTCAAATAATAGCTTACGTAGCAGCTACAGGAGCGCAAGTAGGTTTATTTATAAACTTTGGACGTAGCAAATTAGAATATCACCGTATCCTCCCACCAAAATCTGTACAAGGTTGGCAGAAACACATTCAACCATACTTGTGGACGCCGAAAACAAGTGGCAGGGGTTGGACAAGAGGAAGTTCAGGAACCTATGAAGAAACAGATGCCGAACTCCCCTTACCTTCCAGCATTAGACCCCAGAACCAGGAGGAAGATTCAACCGAAGTGATTGATTGGTAGCAAGGGGGGGAAATATTAGCAACGGATTTTGTAACGGATGTAACGGATGATTAGTGGGTGATTACCAAATCCGCTGCTAATCGCCCCCACCAACCACCCATCCGTTAAATCCGCTGCTAACCGTCCCCCCACCAACCACCCATCCGTTAAATCCGCTGCTAACCGTCTCCCCACCAACCACCCATCCGTTAAATCCGCTGCTAACCGTCTCCCCACCAACTACCCATCCGTTAAATCCGCTACAAAATCCGCTGCTAACCGCCCCCCCACCAACCAACAACATCTACATCTACAATGCAATTCCTCGAACTCGTCCTTAAAAACTTCGGCCCCTATGCAGGCACCCAAACCATCAATCTCCGCCCCGAAAAAGACGGAAATCCCTGCCCAGTTATTTTATTTGGCGGCATGAATGGCGGCGGCAAAACCACCCTCATGGACGCCATTCGCCTCGCCCTCTACGGTGGCCGCGCCCAATGTTCCACCAGAGGCAATTTAAGCTACAGTGACTTTCTCAATCAATCCGTCAACCGCCACACTCCCCCATTAGAAGATACCCGCGTCGAACTAACATTTGAACAAGTCCAAGACGACAAATTAACTCAATTCAAAATAGTTAGATACTGGAAAAAATTAGATATCAAAGACAACCTAAGCATTCTCATCTACAGCGAGATTGTCAGCGATTGGTGGTCGGACAAAGCAATTACTAACACCTGGGACGAATACATCGAAACCCTTTTACCCGTCGGAATATCCAACCTATTTCTGTTTGACGGCGAACAAGTAAAAGAACTCGCCGAACTCGAAACACCGCCGGAGTTTGTCGTCGGGGCGATTAAATCTCTTTTAGGTTTAGAATTAGCAGAACGCCTCGCCGTCGATTTAGAAATATTAGCCGGCCGCAAGCGGAAAGAAATTGCTGGCAAAAAAGACTTGGCTGCTTTAGAGAAAATCGAACAAACTTTTAAGAAAGTTACTGATGAAATAGACTTAGCTAAGCAAGAACAAGCCAGCTTTAAAAACGAGTTAGAGAAAGCTCAAAAAAATCAGCAACAAGCATCAGAAAAATTTATCTATGAAGGCGGGAAAATTGCCGCCGATCGCAGTCAGCTAGACAGCAAGCTAAACGACTACAGAAATCAGGCAGACAAAACCCGTCAATCCATGATGGAATTGGCATCAAATACCCTACCACTCGCCTTAATTTCGCCCTTGCTAAGCGAAGCAAAAATTCAAGCAGAAACAGAAGCCAGCCAGCAGCAAGCAAAGATTGCCCAAAATGTTATCAAACAAAGAAGCGATCGCCTTCTCAACTACATCGCGGAAATCTCCTTAAATCCCCAACAGCTAGATAAAATTCAAGACTTCATCCGCCAAGAAAACCAAGAACTCGAACAGCAAGCGGGAACTGACGTTCCGCCCTGGATGAACGCCGACAACAACAGCATCCAGCAACTAGAAAACCTTCTTAGCTACCAAATTAAAGCCCAGCAAATTCTAGCCCGCGACCAAATAGAAGAAATCAAAAGCATCGAAGCAGAAATCGACTTTACAGACAGACAACTCGCAGCCGCCGCTTCCCCCGAAGCCTACGAAAAACTAGAAGAAAAAGTCAGGAAAGCCCAAAAAGCAGTCGCTATCGCAGCCGCCGCCTTGGAATCAGCCAACCGCCGCGTCGATGAATTAGAGAGAGAATTAGCCAAAAACCAAAAAGAACTAGAAAACTACAGCAGCGAATACATCACCATCAGAAACAGCCAACACGTCATCGCTTCTATCGCCAAAGCCCAAGCTACCCTGAAACTCTTTAAAGAAAAACTCACCCTCAAAAAACTCAACAAACTCGAAATAGAAATTACCGACTGTTTCCGCTACCTGTTGCACAAAACCGACCTCGTGCACAGAGTTGCGATCGACACTCAAACATTTAGCCTCTCCATTTACGATCCAGAAGGCAAACCGGTACCCAAACACCGACTTTCAGCCGGGGAAAAACAATTGCTGGCGATCGCCTTTTTGTGGGGATTGGCTAGAGTATCCGGGAGACAATTGCCAGTTGCGATCGACACTCCCTTGGGCCGCCTCGACTCCTCCCACAGAAACAACCTAGTCGAACGCTATTTCCCCTCGGCCAGCCACCAAGTCATCCTGCTTTCTACCGATACGGAAATTAGAAAAGTAGAATACGAAAAACTCCAAGAATTAGAGGCGATCGCCCACAGCTACCTCCTCAAATACGACTCCGCCAAACACCAAACCACCGTCGAAAAAGGTTACTTCTGGGAATAAAAATTCGCCCTAAAAAATAGCCGCAACCCCCTTGACTTTGCTGGGGAGTTGCGGTAGTATATATAGTATAATGGGATGGTTGCGAAAATTTTATTTTTGCGACTATCCAATTATATAGGATAAATCCTACTAGAAATACAATACCAAAAACCGCCGATTTAATCAAGCCCGCGCCGTGTAAAAATTTGTTAATGAACCGCAGATGATGGCAGATGAGCGCAGATGAACGCAGATGGGATTTTACCAGGTGTCAAATTATTGTAGCAGAAGGTGATTTTTGGTAGAGTTTTGGATGTGGGATTTTTGGAACCGCAGATGAGGGCAGATGAACACGGATGAACGCAGATTGGAACTTAATGAGATTACGGAAAAAATTATTGGGTGTGCTTTTAAGGTTGGGAATAGGTTGGGTTACGGATTTTTAGAGAAAGTTTATGAGAATGCTTTGGTTTATGAACTTCGGAAAACAGGAATGTTGGTTGAACCTCAGTTTACAGTTTATGTCCATTACGAAGATATAATTGTTGGGAAATTTGTGCCAGATGTGTTAGTGGAAAGATCCGTGCTTGTAGAACTCAAAGCAATCAAATCACTCGGTGAAAGAGAAACAGCACAGTGTCTCAATGTCATAAAAGCTACAAAAATAACTATCTGCTTGCTAATCAATTTCGGCAACCCCAAAGTAGAAATTAAACGAATAGTCCACAACTTCTAAACCGCAGATCCAATCTCATGGTATCATCTGCGTTAATCTGCGTTAATCAGCCTTCATCTGCGGTTAAAAATATTAAACTCATGGAACCACCAGTCGATCGCATCCGCCTCTCCCAAACAGGCAAAGACCAACTATCAAAACTGAAACGATCGACCAAAATTGACCAGTGGAACATCCTGTGTCGGTGGGGATTTTGCCGATCGCTCGCCGAACCCAGCATCCCATCCCCAGTACCAATTCCCAGCGACAGCAACGTCGAATTAAGCTGGGATGTCTTCGGCGGCGACATGGCCGATATCTTGATAATTGCCCTCAAGCAGCGGTGTCACCAAGACAATTTAGGCACAGAAAAAGAAACTCTAGCGAAACAGTTTCGCCTGCACTTGCACCGAGGGATTGGTTATTTGGCCGGCGATCCGAATATTAAGAAAATCGAAGACTTGGTGGCGATCGCTTTATCGCCTGAAAAATTAAGAAATTAAACGAACCGCGAAGACGCAAAGGACGCGAAGGAAGAAGGGAAGAGAAGGGATGAGTTCACAATTTACTTCAGTAAAAGCGGGAAAAAATGACCTACCGGCCCTTGGCCTTCCCCAATATCCAAAGCATATTTGAGAGCAGTAGTCACATAATCCTTAGCCAATGTCACCGCTGTAAACAAATCTTTACCCAAAGCCAAATTAGCAGCGATCGCAGCACTCAAAGTACAACCAGTCCCGTGAGTATTCCCAGTATCAACAGTCTCAGTCTTCAACGCATCCAACCGCGTACCGTCAAACCAAACATCAATTCCCCGCAAATCTCCCGCCATCCCGCCGCCTTTCACCAAAACAGCCTTTGCGCCCAAACGGTAAATCTGTTGCGCCGCCGATCGCATATCGTCTAGAGAAACAATCTCTAAACCGCTCAAAATCTGAGCCTCAAACCGATTCGGAGTCACGACAGCAGCCATTGGAATCAAAACATCCCGCAAAAACGCGATCGCCCCCTCATCAATCAATCGATCGCCCGATCGTGAAACCATCACCGGATCGACAACCAAATTCCCTATTCCCAAAGCTTCCATCTGTAAAGCCACCGCCGCCATAATTTCCCGATTCAGCAGCATCCCAGTTTTCACAGCGTGCACCCCAATATCCCCAACCACCGCCTGAATTTGAGCCGCCACAGCCTCCGCAGACAAAGCATCAACTCGCATCACCCCCAAAGTATTTTGAGCCGTCACGCAAGTCAGAGCACTCGTACCGTGCACGCAGTGAAACGCAAAAGTCCGCAAATCCGCCTGAATTCCCGCCCCGCCGCCACTATCCGAACCCGCCACAGTCAAAGCCACAGGAATCTTCAATTTAATCATCTTATTTCAACCGCAGATAAACGCCAACTTAAACCAAACAAATCCCATCTTATCCGCGTTCATCAGCGCTCATCCGCCCTCATCTGCGGTTAAAATTCCCCAAACAAAATTAGCTATAATTAAAACAAATGTAAAGAATTATTGCAATATCTTATTTCAACCGCAGATCAACACCAACTTGAACCAAACAAATCCCATCTTATCCGCGTTCATCAGCGCTCATCCGCCCTCATCTGCGGTTAAAAATTCCCCAACCAAATTAGCTATGATTAAAACACATGTAAAGAATTATTGCAAACAACAGTGAAACTCACCCGAATCGACCTCAACTCTTGGATCTTCCACATCTGTGGCCAAACCATCCTCGTCGATCCCTGGCTGGTCGATCCCCTTGTATTTTACGGTCAACCCTGGCTGTTCACCGCCTACCACAACACCCCCGTCGCCTTCACTCCCAGCACCTTACCGCCGATCGACCTCATCCTGATTTCCCAAGGATTAGACGACCACTGTCACAGACCAACACTCGAACAGCTCGATCGCACAATTCCCGCGATCGCCTCACCCACCGCCGCCAAAGTCCTCAGCAGTTTAGGCTACACCAATATCACATCTTTAGCAAATTGGCAAGATTTAAATTTTAAAGAAAAGTTACAAATTACCGCCGTACCCGGAGCCGAAATCCAGCCCGGACAGGAAGAAAACGGCTACTTGCTCAAAGATTTAAGCAGCGGCGAGACACTTTATTACGAACCGCACCTGCCACCATTAGAAAAAGTCAAACAGAAAATAGACACAGTAGACGTAGCCATCGCCCCAGTCATCGGTCAAATCTTCCCCTTCCTCGGACAAGTCATCATGGGCCCAAAACAAGCCCTCAGCCTCGCCCAAACACTGAAACCTCGGTTTTTCGTGCCTACAGCGGCGGGAGACATCCGAACCACAGGCATTTTACCAATGTTAGTGCGATCGGTCGGCAGCATCCCCGAATTTTGCGATTTACTAGCAAAATCCGGACTCTCCACCCAACTCCTCGAACCCGAACCCGGTCAAACCCTGGAAATTTTAGATTTTAGATTTTAGATTTTAGATTTTTTAGATTGGAGATGTTCGATGTTCGATTTTCTAGAGTAAATTACCCAGCACTGACCTGAGTACAGGTACAGTGTGGGCTTTCAATAGCCCTGAAATGATCTTGCACATTGCA
>NZ_JAUBTO010000088.1:0-34931 GCF_036702495.1 Microcoleus sp. C2D2
GTGTTCTGGCTGATAGCTTATCTGGAGAAAGTACGAGTACATTCATTCGCTGTTTACAAGGATTAAACCTTCAATTTGCGCTCTGCAATTCGGAGTGATCGCAGTGTGCGGTTGCCTCCAGAGCCAAGGGTTAGAGCTAATAAATGGCGTAAAGAAAGAGCGGATATTTTCCGATGGGAGCCGAGAAGTCCGCTAGAAAAGAGAAATTATTTATGGAAAAAAAAGAGCAGTGCGTTACTGGGAAATCACAAGGAATATAGAGACCCTTCCCGAAAATTCCACCTGGTATGTGATGACACTCGCTTCCGGGAGTCTTAGCTAAAGAAGTTGGGAATTTATCGGGAAATAGGACTGGGATTGAATAGGGTTTTCGACAAAGTAAGAGTGAATTAGGATGGGCCGATGGACGAATAACGCAATATTCACTGATTGAAAAATGGTGGGAAATCCTTTGTAGTGCTTACCTGATGATCGGCTTCTATACTAGGTCTAATACAGCCGTTAACTCCCCGACTTCATCACCCAGCACTTCATCCGCAAAAAACTTTTCACTTCTCCACCGCTTTGAGCAACATCAAGACGCTGGATGAAAAAAATAGTTGTCAGAGCCATCTAAACAATTTGAGATTAATACTACAACCTTTAATTAGCTTTAACTTGATAAAACAGTGGCTAAAAGTTTTGCCGATTCTACAATTATCTACAGGCTTGGCTCGATTAAGAGCGTTAATAAATTTTTACCCAAATTCCTGGGGGGGTGACAACCCGCCTGAAACCCTGATGGAGTAAAGATTTAGTTAACATATGCTAAAAAAAGATAGGCAGCCGAATTGTTACAAGCTAGCCTATCCCCAAAAATAATGTTACCAACATTCTATCAGACCCACTTACAAAAACAACTGACACACGCTCAGTTTATTTTACTTACAATCTTGCTCTCCTTGATACAATCAGAAAAACAAGTGAGGTTAGAGCGGCTCGCACGGGTATTTCCCTATCCAATAACAGCCGAAAGTCGCCGTCGAAAACTGCTCATATTTCTGGACTTACCTCAACTAACGCTCGCAGGAATTTGGTTCCCATTAATCAGTTATTGGTTAACAAGTTATTGCAGTGTAGGACAACGATTATCAATCGCGATTGATCGCACTCAATGGGGCTGTATAAATCTCTTTATGGTCAGCTTAATCTGGCAGCGAAGAGCCATCCCATTATACTGGTCGCTGTTACCAAAATTAGGAAACAGTAACTTATCAGAACAAATCCTCGCTTTACAACAAGTATTACCCTTATTTAAAGAATATAAAATTATCGTATTGGGTGAGCGGGAATTTTGTTCAGTAGACGCAGGGATTCTGGCTCAAGGAAGCGGGTATATCTTTTTGTTTGAGGCTCAAAAAAAATTATTGTCTCGAAACAGAAAAGTTAATGTGGCGACGCTTAGACCAATTAGGAGTCATACTGTGGAACTTCGTTATATTTCAAGGGAGTGAGAGTCCGAAAAACGCGACCTGTAGCAGGATTTGATATTGCCTGTAAATGGAAACGAAACTATCAAGGATTGCAAGTAAAAGACGCCTGGTTTATTTTGACAGATTTGGGTTCATTGCCAGTGGCGATTGCCGCTTATAAACAGCGGATGGGAATTGAAGAAATGTTCCGAGATTGTAAGACCGGAGGCTACAATATAGAAGGGACTGGTTTAAGAGAAGAACGACTCATTAAAATGATTCTGTTAATGGCAATTGCCTACACTTCGGCTATATTTCAAGGCGCTGAAATTCAAAAAAAGCAGGTGCAAAAATATGTATCTCGCCGTAAAGAAACAAGCAAAAAATACCGCCGACGGAGTACATTTGGTATGGGTCAGGATGGAGAGCAGTGGGCAAATTATCTTGAGCAGCATTCATTAGAAATCAAGCGAGTTAATGAAGCTAACTCGAAATAAACGTCGCTTTTATCAACAGGGTATACAGGCTGCAACCCTTATGGGGTATATCTCATAGACCTCTTTGTTACCCCCCCAGCCCAAATTCCTTCTCTTACTTGATGGATGAGAGTGAGTTCTTATTTTCTTCTGCCGCTTAGTGACAGAAGAGGGGTAAGTAGGGTGCGCAGTGCGCACCTTACCGCTATAAGTAGTGTGAAACCACTTTTTGTATCCAGGAATGAACTAATAACCAATAACCAATAACTAATAACTGCTAATATAAATTATTTTTCCATTTTTTTTACAGCAGTCAAATCAGCTTTTAAATCATGGGAAACCAGCGACAAATTTCGCAATGCTTTTTCTCGCTCAGCCGCAATTTTTAGAGCTGTTTCCCAAGTAAAAGTAAAAGAATGAAAAGAATCCGAATCAATTCTATCTCGATCCAAATCCCCAATAACTTGCTTGAAAATCTCAAATAACTCTTCTTGCAACCGCTCTAGTTCCTCAAAAGTTCCGGCTTGGCGAATTCTTTGAATCAAATTTAGAATAATTAAATTAAACTTGTCAGCTCGATTTTTTTGTTTCTGCAAAAAGCGCGCTCGCAACTGCCAAAGCCAAGAAACAAAAAGAGTAACAATCGAAAAAGACAAACCGATAACATCGGAATTTTCTGCGAAAAAATCCGGCTTTTCGCGATCGTAATAAGCCTGAGCGCCCTCATGTATTGGTAGAGCAAAACTACCGCTTCCGGACGGCTCACTAATCATGGTCGCCAAACGATTAGCAGCAACCAAATTGCGGCGGTACTCAAACAAAATCCGCGTAATTTCCTTAACTATTTCCGGATCGACATCCTGACGAACCAACAGAGTAGCCTCCACCCCAACGGTAGGCAAATCCGTATTTGGTACTGCTGGAGCGGCCTTGTAAGTACCCTTAGGAATCAAGTTAGCTTCGAGATAAGGCAACTTAATTTTCATCGCCGCCCCTTGGTCGATGGGCACCAACTTGGCCCGCGTATTTTGCAGCAAATAGCTAACCAAATCGCTGCCCGGAGGTAGCACCCGAAAAATAGCATCAGCCTCGCCGCTAGCAAACAACTTAGTACCCTCATTCCAAGAGCCAGGAGTAGACTTAAAATCGCTTGGTTTCAAACCGTAATGTTGGCTGACCAACCAAAAAGAACTGTAAGAACCGCTGCCTTGAGCCATCAGCGCAATATTTTTTCCTTTTAAATCAGAAACGCTTTGAATTCCAGACTGTTCCGAGACAATTAAATGAAAAACTTCCTTAAACAAAGAAGCAATTACCCGCGCTTGGGGCACTGCAGCCGTATCGTTCTGGACAATAGCTAACTGAGCCTCATTTGCCTGAAGCCGGCGCATATTTTCGTCAGCGCCTTGAGTCTCAACAACTTTAATCCGCAGGCGCGGATTTTGTTGAATAACTACCTCAGCAATTGCTTGTCCGAAAGGATAATAATTGCCTGTCTTGTTTCCCGTCACTAGGGTTAATTCATGGACTCGCTGCTTGTCTTGGTGCAGCTTCGACCCAAAAGCTCCAATCAAGACAACGCTTAATAGAGCAACGGGAACCAGAAATTTATTTTGCATAGAGGTTGAGACTCGATCGTTAGAATGGCAAAATCAAAAGTATTCTCGATGAAAATGAAAATTGGACTCGGGAAATTCGACGCGCCCGATAGTGGAGGAGCCAATAGCCAATTCCCTGTTTGGCCGATGCTTTTAGACCCCATCCGATGGGGGATTTCCCATAGGGGATTTTAGATTAAGATTACCACTCAATCTAAAGTCTACAATCTAAAATCTAAAATTGTCCGATGCTTTTAGGCCCCATGCCCAATTCCCAATTCCCAATTCCCCATTCGCAATTCCCAATTCCTCATTCCCCATGTTACTATCCCTCAGAATTGAAAACTTTGCTCTAATTGACTGCCTGGATCTAGAATTTGGCCCGAGTTTGAACGTATTTACAGGGGAAACAGGCGCCGGTAAATCGATTATCCTAGATGCGATCGATGCAGTGTTGGGCGGGAAAGTCGATCGCCGATCGATTCGCACCGGAGCAGCGCGGGCAATATTGGAAGCTACCTTTGAATTGGACAGAGCTTCTGCAAGGTGGCTGGGCGAGCAAGAAATCGAACCCATAGACGGAAATTTAGCCGTTTGCAGCCGGGAAATTAACGCATCTAGCGGTACTCTGCGCAGCCGATCGCGCTTGAACGGAATTCTCGTCAACCGCCAGTTAATGGATCAACTGCGCGATCGGCTGGTCGAAATTACCGCCCAAGGCCAAACCGTCCACCTCGGACAAGAAACCCTCCAGCGAGAATGGCTCGATTTATACGGCGGCAAAAAACTCGCCGAAGCGCGATCGACAATCGGATCCGCATGGCTATCAGCCAGCATCGCCAAAACAGCCCTCAAGCGCAGGCGTCAGTCGGAACAGCAGCGGCTGCAAAGACTCGATTTGTTAGAATACCAAGTCCGAGAACTCGGCGAAGCCCACATCGAAGACGCCGACGAACTCGAACACCTAGAACAAGAATCAATCCGCCTGGGCCACGTCGTCGAATTGCAGCAGCAGAGTTACCAAGTTCACCAAGCCCTGTACCAAAACGACGGCGACAGCGCATCAGCCGCCGACTTGTTGAGCAAAGCCGAAGTAATTTTAAGCGACATGGCTGTTTACGATGTGCAGTTGCAACCAATCCTAGAAATGGTTAGCGATGCTTTAGCTCAAGCCACAGAAGCCAGCAGGCAAATTAGCAGCTACGGCGAACAATTAGAAGCAGATCCCGAAAGACTCGAAGAAGTAGAAGATCGGATTCGCGAACTCAAACAAATTTGCCGCAAATACGGGCCGCTCAAAGAAGCGATCGCCTACTACCAAAGCATCCAAAACGAACTGAACGAACTTTTAGAAGGAGGCGAGTCAATGGAAGCCTTAGAACTCGCATATCAGACCGCTTTAGAGCAATTAAAAGACACTTGTACCCACCTCAGCACCCTGCGGCGCGAAGCGGCCCTCAAACTAGAAACCCACCTCGTAGAAGAACTTAAGCCTTTAGCAATGGAAAAAGTGCAATTTCAAGTCGAAATCTCGCCTTGTCCCCCAACGGCCACCGGTGCCGACCAAATCGCCTTTTGTTTCAGCCCCAACCCGGGCGAACCCCTGCAACCCCTAGGCGCGATCGCCTCCGGGGGAGAAATGAGCCGCTTTCTGCTGGCCATCAAAGCCTGTTTTTCTCAAATAGAAAGTGCCGGTACGCTGATTTTTGACGAAATCGACGCCGGAGTCTCCGGGAGAGTCGCCGGCGCTATCGCCAAAAAACTCTACCAACTCTCCGACAAACACCAAGTTCTCTGCGTCACCCACCAGCCGCTGATCGCCGCGATGGCTGATTTTCATTTTCGCGTCAACAAACAGACGATCGAAGCAGAACCAAGTATCGGCGAACCCGCAGCCTCCTTTGAACCAGTCGAACGCACAGTAGTCAGAGTTGCCGCCCTCAACAGTGAGCAGCGGCGCGAAGAACTCGCCCAACTCGCCAGCGGCCGCTCAGCAACAGAAGCCATCGCTTTCGCCGAATCCCTACTCGTTCAAGCCGCCGGATTGCGCCAAACTCAGTCCGCCAAACCCTGAAGATACAACAATTGTTCGTGCAGCGCCAGTCGAAAATAGTCTACGCTGGCCGTTTGAGTCTCCCAAATCGGTTTTCTTAAATCTTTATTGAGGGTTGAAAAAAGTATGGAAGTTAAAAAACCCGGTTTATGCGTCCCTGACGGGAAAAAAACTGCAACAGAAACCGACGGTCGAACAGGGTCAAACTCAGTCTCTCATAGCTTTACACTGCCCGGACCGCCGATCGGGGGGCAAAAAGGCGGAGTTTTTGGGAGCCGGAGGTTACACTAAAAATAGCAACCGTAAGTTTTACAAAAAAAAGCTGAAAGCCCCGTGAGTTTATTTACGGGATGACAGCTTATAGCAGCAAAATTGACAAAAATTCTAGTTAAAAACCACAATTGTGTAGAGAAGGACACACATCACTCGCAACTGGTGGTGTCACAATTGCAGCTAGTCCCACAATGCCCTCCGTCTTTGGGCAGTCCTCCCAGCAGTACGCATTCTTCTGCGGGCGATCGGCTCTTAGACCTGCCGAACCTACTTAAACCAGGCACGCACAATGTCAAAATCAGTTAATAAACCATTTAAACAGGATTCGCATTCTCTAACAAGAGTGCAGCAATGCCACAGCAGCATTACCGTCGCACCAGCAGTTCACTAGCAATCCCAACTGAATTGGCCTTGCTCTGTGGCCGGAGTTCTGTACACTGGGAAATAGTTTCACACATACTTGAGTTTTGTGCGACCTGTGACTCCTTAATGAACTTGCCCGCTCTCCTAGCTTAGAGACTAACCCTTACGCTTAAGATTCTGTAAAGGTCTATGAAATCTGCATCTCCTACCAATTACTCTTCGGACAAAGCGATAGATGTCGCTGTTTTAGGTAACAATCATCAGGAACAGCATTCTCACCAGCCCTCTAATAGTCAACTTGTTGTCAAAAACCAACCAAACTTCTCCAGTGTTCTGGCACCCCTAAATAAGCAAAGTTTCACAGTAGTAGTTAAGGAAGTAGAAGAGAAACTTAAGGTTGTTAATCAAACCCTGGGAATGCTCGACAATATCCTTGGCAGCCAGGGATTCGACGCCATCCTTAACGACATGTTGCAGTCGATTACCCTGAAAACCGGGGAATTGCTAAATGCCGACCGCAGCACCATATTTTTATTAGACGAAGACAAGAATGAACTCTGGGCGATCGTCGCTAAAGACGAAAATGGCAAAAATCTAGAACTCCGATTTCCCTCCCATGTGGGCATTGCGGGAGAAGTAGCCACGCTAAAAAAAGTGGTGAACATTCCTTATGATTTTTATAACGACCCCCGCTCGAATAACGCAAAAAAAGTTGACGAATCAACAGGATATCGCACTTATACAATGCTGGCGATGCCGCTGCTCAACGAAGAAACAGGAGAGTTAGTAGCAGTCGTTCAACTGATTAATAAACTCAAGTCGAACCACGAACATTACGGTATTTTAGAGGAACAGATTGACAAGGCAGGATTTACTCAAGAAGACGAACAAGTTTTTCGAGAATTTGCCCCGTCGATTCGCCTAATTCTAGAGTCTTCTAAATCTTTCTACGCAGCAACTCAAAGACAGCGGGCCGCGACAGCGTTGATGAACGCCGTCAACGCTCTTTCTCAGAGCGGTTTAGACTTAGAAGATACCCTGAAAAGGGTGATGGATCAGGCACAAGAACTGATGAATGCCGATCGCAGCACGCTGTGGCTGATCGATGAAGATAAAGACGAACTATGGACGAAAATCCCGATCGGCGGCAGCCTGAAAGAAATTCGCCTACCCAGAACCGGCGGTTTTGCAGGCATCGTCGCCGAATCCGGGGAACCGCTGCTGCTTCCCTTTGACGTATACGAAGACCCCCGCGCGGAAACTTCCAAAAGAACCGACCAACAAACTGGCTACCGTACTTGCAGTATGCTCTGTATGCCAGTTTTTAATGCAGACCAGAAATTGATTGGGGTCACCCAGTTAATTAATAAAAAACGACAAGGAGAATACCCCCCCTACAACCCGGAAGATTGGCCGCAGGCCCCCGACCAGTGGAAAGCGAGTTTCAATCGCAACGACCTGGAATTTATGAAGGCGTTTAATATCCAAGCAGGAGTCGCCCTACAAAACGCCAAACTGTTTGCAGAAGTCAAACAGCAAGAACAAAGACAAAAAGATATGCTGCACGCCCTGACTAACGGCGTGATTTCTACAGATAAAAAAGGCAATATAGTAGCGACCAATCCCAGTGCCAAAAATTTACTGGGTGTCAGCGATACCGAATTAGCCGAAGGTAAATCTTTGCGCGAGTTAATTAAGTTAGAAAAAGGAGATTTTGCCAAGTGGTTCGATGCGTCTTTGTCTCCAGAAGACGAGAAGGACCGCCAGCAGTATTACCCGGATCAAGTTTTGCTGTCCTGTGAAGCAAAATCGCAGAGTATCAATCTCTCGATTAATTCAATGACCGACGCTACCGACCCCAGCAAGGTCAACGGCGCGTTAGTCGTCATGGAAGATATTAGCAGCGCCAAGCAAGTCAAAAACTTGATGTACCGTTACATGACGCCAGAAGTAGCCGAAGCGCTGTTAGCTTCAGGGGATACTGGATTGGGCGGTAAGCGCAAAAACGTTTCGGTGCTGTTCTCAGACATTCGCAGCTATACCACACTTACGGAAAAATTGCAAGCCGAAGAAGTGGTAGTGATGCTGAATAAATATTTTGAAGTGATGGTAGATGTCGTATTTGAGTACGGAGGGACTCTAGACAAATACATCGGCGACGCTCTGATGGCAGTTTTTGGGTCTCCAGCGCCCCTAGAGGATCATGCTTGGTGCGCCATGCAAACGGCGGTGAAAATGCGGGAAAAACTGGCCCTGTTCAATCAAGAGCGTATAGCGAATGAGGAATTGCCGATCAGCATCGGTATGGGGGTGCATTCCGATGAAGTCGTCAGCGGCAACATCGGTAGTAGCAAACGCATGGAATTGACTTCGATCGGAGACGGGGTAAACCTCGCCTCTCGTTTAGAAGGCGCCAGCAAGCAGTACGGCACCGACTTGATCATCAGCGGCAATACTTACAGAGATTATACCGATCGGCTCTACGTGCGAGAACTAGACTTTATTACCGTCAAAGGCAAAAGCGAACCGGTAATCGTTTACGAACTTGTCGGCATCCGCGAGGGATACTCGCCAGTGGGCAAGCCCCTAACCGAAACACAGCAACAAGTTATAGAACATTACACCAAGGCACGCGAACATTACAAAACTCCAGTCACCCAAAGACTCTCAGAAAGTGAGGTGAAAAACATCTTAAATGATGTCGCCGAAATGCCAGAGACAGAGATTAAGAAACTGTCGTACAAGGTCGAGCAACAGTTGGAACACGAACTCAAGAACTTGTTATATCAACTGAAAAAGCTGTCAGAATACGACCCCAGAAAACTGTCAGCAGCAGACGAACTCATTGTGCTGTTAGAGCCAGAAATCCAACTGCTGAGATTGGAAGGCCTCAAAAACCTCTCGGAAGACGAAGCCAAAATGCTGCTGCAAGCAAAAATCAAGCCGCTATCATCAGACGAGATTCAATACTTGCACGAAGGGGAAGTCAAAAAACTGTTGGAAGCAGACATCTTAGAACCATCAAATCCCAAAATCAAGAGGCTGAAGCCCTCAGAGATCAGGCGGCTATTGCAGGCGAAAATTAAAAGTCGGGCCTCGGAGACAGTTGCAGCAATGTTAGAGGAGGAATTTGAAAATCTGGGACTCGATCGGGTTAAAAAACTGCTGAGCGAGTTTAAGAAAGCCTTAGAACCAAAAGCCAAGCAAGCCTTTAGAGACGCCGAACGCGAATTTAACACCGTTCTGGAAGTTGACCCCAAAAACAAGGCAGCTAAATTACACGTCGATCGCTGTAAGTTATTTCAGCACAGACCTTCAGATGTACTAAACTGGGACGGCGTGTGGAATCTCACAGAAAAATAGCAGTGGCCCCGATTGCAAATGCTCGCGACGGCGCCCGTGTTCCGGGCGAGGGGCGATCGGGATCGCGATCGGGGGTGCGCCCCGCCCTCCCATCCGACCCATTAACATCAATATCCTGTTGGGGCAATTTTAAATAAGCTCCAACAGGTATCATTGTTAGATAACCCGACTGGAACTCGCTAACTTGCTTTCACCATATGCCCGCGTTTCCCGCTAAGAGCGACCACAAACCAAGCACTTCTACCATTAGGAGAGCTTAAAAAATAGTTAGGACTGGCGCCAGCATTACCCAGTTTCTGAAAAAAATCTTGGGGCTAGCTGACAAAACATCCGCTCAAAAACCGGATTTTTGACCCCGCCCGCGTAAGTCTTAATAGCGTTGGCGGCTCCTAAAAGCAGCTTGCTTTCATCAGATAGTCAACGTTCGAGTCTTAAATATAGAAAACTACTAGCATCAGTTATGGATAATTGGAATTCGCAATCGGGAGATATTGAGTCGGTAGATCAGGTTTACCAACTATTGCTAGAGATTGCTCGCAGTTCGCTGTCAGATATCCCCAGAATCCCGGAAAACATCACTCTAAAGTCTCTTCCCCTAATCCAGAAATTACAAAGCATTCAGCAAAGACGACATGCGCAAGGGTTTAAATCCGATTCCTTTTCGGTAAACGATCTCGAATGGGTGGAGCAAGTCCGTCAACTGCTCGAAGAACTGACGGGCGAGTCTTTGTCGGAACGGCCAAAAATGCCGGAAAACCTGGCAGGCAGAGCTTTGGGTCTGGCAGATAAGGCACAAAGTATCAAAGAAACCATAGAAGAAAATGCAGCCCAGAGCCCAACAGATGAAGAGGAGAGCTCCTTGCAGCCTCCAGACGCGCTGCTGAACCTTTTGCACCAGAGTTTAAAAAATCAGCGCGCAAAAAGCTACAAACCCGACGCTCCCGAATGGCAGCAAGTCTTGACCCTGCTAGATGTAGTGCAGTCAATTTACAAGCAAATTCAACGTTAAATTCAAGCTTAAATTACGTGGCTTTTTATTGGGCGCGATCGCTAGCTCAAAAAGGCGGTTGCTCTTTGACAGAAAAAGTTTTTTGCCGTAGCCCGAACATTTCCGATTATTGCACTTTTGTCAACTAAACTAGGTTTAATCGGTTCTAGGGCAGGACAACATGAGCGGACAAAACATCGGCGATTTGTCAGGAGAAATATTAGCCGATCGCTATCAGTGCGATCGGCGGCTCGGCAAGCAAGCAGGACGGCAAACTTTACTCGCCCGCGACTTAAAAACCCAACAGCAAGTAGTAGTCAAACTCCTCTCATTCAGCAGCGACTTTAACTGGGAAGACTTAAAACTGTTCGAGCGAGAAGTCGAAACCTTAAAATCCCTATCCCATCCCGCAATTCCCCGATATCTCGACTCCTTTGAAATCGACACGCCCAACCGCAAAGGATTCGCCCTAGTTCAGACTTACATCGAAGCCAAATCCCTACAAGAATATCTCTCAGATGGGCGCACCTTCAGCGAAAGCGAAGTCAAACAATTAGCAACAGCATTATTAGACATCCTCGCCTACCTGCACCAGCGACAGCCCCCCGTCATTCACCGCGACATTAAACCCAGCAATATTTTACTCAAGAATCGATCGGGTAACAGCGTCGGCGAAGTCTACCTAGTCGATTTCGGTGCAGTTCAAACCCTAGCAACCCAACAAGGGAAAACAGTCACCGTTGTCGGAACTTATGGCTATATGCCGCCAGAACAATTTGGCGGGAGGGCGGTTCCCGCTTCCGACTTGTACAGCTTGGGAGCAACATTAATCGCCTTAATTACCAAGCAGCATCCTGCGGACTTGCCCCAGAAAGATTTGCAGATCGAATTCGAGCAAATCACGCAACTGAGTCCGGCTTTTACCAATTGGCTGAAGTGGATGACCCATCCCAGTTTAGAGCGCCGTCCCGCCTCAGTTCAAATAGCAAAAGAAGTTTTAGAAAAACCACAGCAAATAAATAAATATTCCCTGCCATTGAGACAGGGAAAAACGGTGGATACCTTTAGCTTGTTCTCGAAGGCGATCGGGCGCAGCATTTCGACTGGAGCTCTGGCTATAGGAGCTTGTTCAGTAATAATTGACAGCATCCTTTATATGGGTCCAGTAATAATTTACAGCATCCCTCATAGGGTGTTTTTGGGGCGAATTCTCTTCGGAGGAACCTGTGGCGTTATTCTCGGCTTTTCTCTGGGGTTGGCGAACGGAATAATCGCAGCAATTGTGACGCGCTTGTGGTTTTTTCCCCTAACTAATCCCCAACTTCACCGACAGGTTTTAAATGCAATTAGTATCGTACTCTTTACCTCGGCGACCAGCATTTTATTATGGCCGCTGATGGAGGATTGGAATGATGAAGGGACGATGACTATTAGGAATGATGGAGAGCTTTCCCTGTCTAACATTAGCTTTCTGCTGGCAATATCGCTAATTGTAGGACTGTCAATGGGGGCAATTAGCAAGTCTATTGCCCGGTGGTATCAAAAAGCAAGCGGACTCTAATCTCAAATTTACAGTCCTAGACCCACTCAGACTCCTAGAAACCGGGTTTTTACGACAATACTTCGTTGCAATTGCCAGACTCGCTAAAAAACCCGGTTTCTGGGCCACGACGATCGCCTAAAGTTACAATTAAGGTAAAAAACATGACTGGCAAAATATTAGCAGAACGCTACGAAGTGCAGCGGCAACTGGGAAAACAAACCGGTCGCCACACGCTGCTCGCTCGCGATTTGCAAACTCAAAAATTAGTTGCGATCAAACAGCTATTCCTCGGCAGCGATTTTGAATGGCAAAACCTCAAGCTATTTGAACGGGAAGCGGAAACTTTAAAAACACTTTCTCACCCAGCAATTCCGCGCTACCTCGACTACCTGGAAATTGACGAACCACACAGCAAAGGATTTGCCCTGGTACAGACTTATGTAGAGGGAAAAAGTTTGGAAGAGCATTTAACAGCAGGACGTACTTTTAGCGAAAGTGAGGTGAAAGAATTAGCCAAATCGCTGTTAGCAATTTTGATGTATTTGCACGAGCAAAATCCGCCTGTTATTCACCGCGATATTAAACCTAGCAATATTTTACTGCACAGCAGATCCGGTAACTCGGCGGGACAAGTTTATTTAGTCGATTTTGGTTCTGTGCAGAACCAAGCTGCAAAATTTGGCGGGACAATTACGGTAGTCGGAACTTACGGATATATGGCACCAGAACAATTTGGGGGGCGATCCGTTCCGGCTTCGGATCTCTACGGTTTAGGTGCAACTTTAATTTATTTGGTAACGGGTTTGCATCCCACGGAACTGCCACAGCAAGATTTGAGAATTCAATTTGCCCATCGGGCCGGGCAGCTCAATCCTAATTTAATTGATTGGCTGGAGTGGATGACAGAACCGAGCTTGGAAATACGGTTATCTTCGGCTGAGGAAGCATTGCGCTCGCTCGACGAAAATCCCTTTATTATCAACAAAATTAACAAAAATCCTCTGGCAGTGCAGCCGCCAGAAAGCGATATTAAACTCACAAAAAATTCGGAGTTTATAGAAACTATAATTCCGCCACAGGGAGTCGGTTTTAGTTTAATTGCCCTGTTTTCGGCTGCGGTTACTGCGAATACCATTCTAGGGATGGGTGGTTCCAAGTACCCCTGGAACCTCAATAATTTACTGAGGAATTCGGTAATTATGCTCTCAGGAAGTTTGCTAGCTGCTGTAGTAGTAACACTTCTCTATGCGCTATTTCGGGAATTGCGTCTCAGAATCGATCGCCAGCAAATCTCAATTAGCAGCCATCTGCTGGGGTTGAGATGGAATAATTCCAAGCCTGCGCGCAGACAGGACATTTGCCAGTTAGAAATTAAACAAATTGGATACAAAGTTTCTCAGATGATTATTAAAGCCGGCAACCAAAAATATCGACTAGGAGTGAAGCAGGGATTAAGTGAATCAGAAATCGAGTGGTTAGCAACAGAAGTAAGCCAGTGGTTGGGATTGAAAATTCAAAGAACTTTGAGAGACGGTAAAAAGAATATATCGAGGTGAAAATATCTCCCTCGCCAAAACAAAGCATTGCGCCCTCAACCTGTGGGATGGGCGTCCCGCCCGTCCAGTGTATTTTCAAAGCAGGCGGGACACTCCACAAGAATCATCCTCAAATTGTGCCACACCGATCGCACTCGCCCGCTTTCGGTCAATCTCATGCAGCCGGTTCGGCGCGATCGCCCGTAAAATGCTATCAAAGGGATTTGGCAAGTAGCACTCATCCCAATCATCTGTTAACTTGGAGATATTGTTGTGGACTTATCGCTAATTCCGGCACAGCCGAAACCAGGACTGCTCAACGTCCTGATCGAAATTACCGCCGGTAGCAAAAACAAATACGAGTTTGATAAAGAGATGCAAGCCTTTGCACTCGATCGGGTGCTTTCTTCCTCTGTCCAATATCCGTGCGACTACGGCTTCATACCCAATACCTTAGCCGATGATGGCGACCCCCTCGACGGCATGGTGATGATGGATGAGCCCACATTTCCAGGGTGCATTATCGCCGCTCGCCCGATCGGAATGCTAGAAATGATCGATGGAGGCGACAGGGACGAGAAACTTTTGTGCGTTCCCGACAAAGACCCGCGCTACGCTCACTATAAGTCCCTAAAAGACGTAGCCCCCCACCGCTTGGACGAAATAGCCGAATTTTTTAGAACCTACAAAAATTTGGAGAAAAAAGTCACCGAAATTCTGGGTTGGCAAGATGTGGATCAAGTAATGCCGTTAGTGGAAAAATGCATCGCAGCCGATAGCAAATAAGCCCCTAACCCGCACTCCTCGACTGCAACCCGACTAAAAACTCAGGAGGCCGAACTTAAGGCGACCGCTGCAGGTCTAGGGATGCAGTCGAGGAACGGGTGGCTAGAATGTCAAATCAGTAGTGAATGCCGAGTCATTGGAACGGCATTCCTCAAAACGCCACCCGGACCCCTATCTTGAAAAAAATACTACTCATAGAGTAAGATTAAGCGCAAATTCTACCCCCGGGGAATGAGTTCTATGTTATAGGAAATTTTACCCGAACACTCTTGGAAAGGCGCTATCTTAATCTCAGAACACAGAACGCGCCGGGCAGCCCGCAGGGTGCAAAAAATAATCTCTCAAGCGTGAAATCTCCTAGACCAACCGGTACGGTTTAAACTTCTAATAGCCCAAGTGTTCGGCACTCGGATACTTTCGGGATAAAGCGCTTTATAGTACGGATTGCTAAAAACTAAAAACTAAAAACTAAAAGCTAAGATTTCAGCTCCCAAGTTCCTGCCCCCAAAGCTAAAAAAGATGCCAGATTCCGCACCCTCTCAACCCAATCCACAGCCTTCCGATCACAAAGCCACTATGGAAAATAGTCCTTTGACCGAGTTTGTCGTTCAGTTTTGGGGCGTGCGGGGCAGCATCGCCACCCCCGGCACCAAAACAATTCGCTACGGAGGGAACACCTCTTGCGTAGAAATGCGCTTGGGCAAAAAACGCCTGATTTTTGACGGCGGCACAGGTCTGCGAGTTCTAGGTCTCAACCTGCTGCGGCAAATGCCCGTGGAAGCCCATATGTTTTTCAGCCACACTCACTGGGATCACATTCAAGGGTTTCCGTTCTTTACTCCTGCCTTTATCCCGGGGAACTGCTTTCACATTTACGGAGCGATCGCCCCCAACGGCACTACAATCAAACAGCGTCTTGCCGACCAAATGCTGCACCCCAATTTCCCCGTCCCCATCCAAGTGATGCAGTCAGACCTCAAATTCAACGATTTGACTCCGGGCGATATTCTCGAACTCGACGATGTGAAAATAGAAACGGCACTGCTCAACCATCCCAACACCGCGATCGGATATCGAGTCACCTGGGGGGGACACACGGCCGTCTACTGCACCGATACAGAACATTTTCCCGATCGCGTGGACGACAATGTAGTACACCTAGCTCGCAACGCCGACGTGCTGATTTACGACGCCAACTACACCGACGAAGAGTATTACAACTTCAAAACCCCGAAAGTCGGCTGGGGACACTCGACTTGGCAAGCAGGAGTAGAAATAGCGAAAGCTGCAGGAGTCAAAAAGATCGTGATGTTTCACCACGATCCGAGTCACGACGACAATTTTCTCGATGGCGTAGAAGCAGAGGTGCAGGCAGCCTTCGCCAATGGCTGCTTGGCCCGCGAAGGCATGAGCATACCAGTGATTTAGGCAACAAATCGATGCAGGCTCAAAAAAACCGCCGCGAAAAGGCAGAAATTAGCAGCGAGAAGGCAGAAACACCATGAACCACAAAAACCCCCCCAAGCGTCGTTCTCGTAGCTGGCGGGGGCTTTACTCAAGTTTGCTGGTGTTGATAATTGTCTGCTGTACCGGAGGCGGATGGGTGGCAGCCCAGACAGCCGCCGACCACACTCCGGCGCGACTTGCTCAAGTGTCTGCAATTGAGGATAATGGCACAGTCGATCGAATTCCCGATCGCTACCAACTCGGACAGCAACTGTACCTAGAAAACTGCGCCACCTGTCACATCGGTTTACCGCCGCAAGTATTGCCAACAGAAACCTGGCGCAGATTGCTGCAAGATTCCGAACACTACGGGCAAACCATCAAACTGCTAGTAGACCCGTCCCGTCTGCTAGTGTGGAACTACCTACAAACTTTTTCCCGTCCCCAAGCCAAAGACGAAGAAGTCCCCTATCGAGCCGCCAACTCTCGCTATTTCAAAGCTCTACACCCCAAAGTCAAAATGTCACAACCTGCAAATATCAGCAGTTGCGTTACTTGTCATCCCGGTGCATCTAAATACAATTTCCGCAAGCTTACCGCCGAGTGGGAAAACTCTCCGTAAAGTTGAGCCGACGCAGATCGCTTTTTTAACTCTAACCAATAACCTCTCGTCGTTCCGCTCCAACGAAATGTTCGACCGCTCTGACAGTTTAGAAATCGCCTTCTAGAACAAATTCTTCCTGATGTGGGTATCTAAGCATAAAGTTTTTAATAGCTTCAACCATCGAAATGAACCACCTATCTTTGGTTTTCTCGCTATCTTGTTTGAGAAGTTCAAGCCATATCTTGAGTTCTTCAATATCTTTGCGATTCAAAATCAAAATATCTCCGTCTGCTACTTGGCGAGTTTCCACATACTCATAAGTCAAATCATCTTCATCCTCTTCATTTTTTGAGAATTCATAACGATAACGAACAGGGTGATCTTCACCTACACCAAGTTCTTCGTAGATCCTATACATCTCAGATGGTTGACCACCAAGTACATACTTCCAAACGTATTCAAATTCGCCGTTAATCTTGCATTCGATATATCTCCCCATAACCTCAACCTTAAGATTTAAACCACTCCAAAACATCTTGATTATAACTCTTTATCTGCGTCCATCTGCGCTCATCTGCTCCCATCTGCGGTTAAAGCTCAAACACAAACTAAACAGGCAAAAACAGTTCTGAAAAACTAAATTCAATCTCAGGAAAAGCTAGCATTCCGATCGCAGCATTATCTGCAACAACTATCTCAGATTGATAGCCTCCCGGTGCAGGATTCCGGTAAATATATGCCTCCCGTGCCTTGCAGATTTCCGAACTCTAGCTGCAACAGTAGGTCAACGCGAAATACCAGCAGGTGGAGAAAAAAGTGCCAGCGCGCCCAAAGCCGAAACGCCGTCTGAGAATGCACATGGATGAGCTATGGTCCTTGGTGAACCACTTCCGGCAACAAGCAGTGGGTGTGACCAGCCGATGCCCAAACCCGCTCTCGAAGTCGGCGTTCATATTGGAGAGCGCAACTGGGCATCCGCTGGCTGTTTGTGGCAGTCGCGGCATAGGCTTTACCGTCAATGTGCGGTGGTCGGAGCGTGATTTATGGTCAGCCTGTGCAGAGGTTTTACCCAGTAAACGACACCGTGCAGTGGGCAAAGAAACTGGTTAGCTGCTGCTTGAGTGGCATATAAGTAAAAAATCTGTGCCTTTAACTACTTTTTGAGCAAGTGTTATGATATCTTAACTTTACCGGACGCTGGTTCAGACAATTTAAGAAGCCTGGTTATCAACTAACCTGATTTATGATTGACCGTAAAAAAATTCAACTGAAATGGGAAAGTTATTGGTTTAAAACCTTTGGGAGATGGCGATCGTGTCCGTTGACCTGCCCAATAGACAGACCTCACCCTCGGCATATTTTTTGGAGTTGGATTGGCAGTTTTTTGGCAATCACTGCAACGTCCTATCTTGCTGTAAAAACTAATTCTCCTTTACTCATGGCTCCGTTTGGCGCCACAAGCGTTCTGATCTTTGGTGTCCCTGACAGCCCTTTGGCTCAACCCCGGAATGTCATTGGGGGCAATTTCTTAGCAGCTCTCACCAGTTTAACGATCCTGCATTTTGTCGGTTCTTCTCCCTGGGCGATGGGAATGGCTGTTTCTAGTGCGATCGGCATTATGCAGATTACCAGAACACTACATCCGCCTTCGGGAGCAGTTGCCTTAGTCGTCATGATGACCAAACCAGACTGGAAATTTTTGCTAACACCTGCTTTTGAGGGATCAATAATCTTGGTCTTGTGCGCCGTCATCTTTAATAATTTAGCGGCAGAAAGAACCTATCCCAACCACTGGTTATAGAACAATACGGTTCACTTAACGTTTTTTGTCTGCAGCCGTCCCCGCGTGGCAATCGCAGAGACTATGAGATTTTTCGGTTAAGTAAGGTGCGCGCCGAGCAATTATCTTCGATCGTGAACCGTATTGACATTTAACTAACTTTTGAGCTGCTTTAAACAAATCTCTGTTTTAAACGGATTAACATAGAGGGCATCCTGACATTCTCTACCCACTTCAAACTGACAATCTGAACGGGGATAGGCGACACAAAGCAACACGTAACCCATTGTAATCTGTTCCGGTTTAAGACAAATTGCCGCAGACTGGTCTACTTCACCTTGAATTAATTTAGCCGCGCAAGTAATACAAGCACCATAGCGACACCCAACGGGTAAGCGCAACCCTGCTTGCTCAACTGCCTCTAGAATGTACTGGTTTTCTGGGACTTCTATTGCGAACCCATTGCGATTCAACAATTCAATGCGATAACTTTTCAACATCCTGACTAAATCCAAATATCCGAAGTACAATCGCCTCCTGGATAGCGCATTTCATGAGCGCGGGATGGCCCATTCGGTTCAGCACCGAAATCAAGATAAAAGTCCGGATTAATAGAAAGTCCGCCAGTTTCAGTATCGCAATCAATTTGCAGAATATAAGAACCCGATTTAGCCAATTCTGGATAAAACTGATTATCCCAAGTACTAAATAGCGAGTTGGTTGCATAAAGCCGTTTGCCATCTAAACTCAGTTGCAACATTTGCGGCCCCCCAACCAGTTTACGTCCTTGGACTTCGCCGCTTTTACCTAATAAACCGCCGCACCAAACTTGACCTGTCAGCCGAGGATTAGCCGGATCGCTGATATCATATTGGCGAATATCGCCGTGCAGCCAATTAGAAAAGTAGAGATAGCGGTCATCTAAAGAAATTAGCAAATCGGTAATCAGCGAAGGAACGGGGATAGGCCAACCTTCCAACTCAATGGAAGGGATATCTACGGCTTTATTAACTTGCCAATGTCCGTTATTTTTGTGCCAGTGCCAGATATTGCTGCTGAGTGCGGCTCCTACATATCCGTGCGTGCTGTCGGGATTGTGGTGAAAGCGGACTTCTAAGGGAATTAAACCTTCTTCACCCAAGTCAAAGCTTTGCACGATGTCGTGGGTTTGCCAATCCCAAAAATGGAGTTGGCGACCGTAATTTCCGGCCGAAACATCGTTCAAATCAAAACCGGGATAAAAGGTTTTAGGTGCGCCCCATTCGCTGCTGACCATGACGTTATGGCGCGGTTGATACCAGAAGTCATAATTAAACTTCATGGCATCGGCTTGATGTTCCCAACGACCGCTAATATCAAAGTTTTCATCTAATAGTAAAAAGCCGCCAGGGCCGTTGCCCTCGCTATCTCCCAACATGGAGATCATTACCTGACTATTTGCCAAACAGTGAACGGTATGGGGAGCGGTGAGATTGGCTTTTTGCTTAATTTCTTCTGCTTCAATAACTTTATGAAGTTTGGGCGCTTTGGGGTCAGCCACATTCACAATATAGATGCGACTGGAACGTATCGCTGGTACCACCAAAAATTGGCGGGACTTGCTGGCATCTCCGTGGCAGGAACTACAGGCATTCCAACCAAAATGGTGCAATTCGTCGCCGATATAGGGCATGGGTAGGCGATGAATTACCTGGGAGTAGGTGCCAGATGCGGGGTCAACATCGACCGTTGCTAGATAGTCGGGTGCTTCAATACCCGTTCCCGTGTAAAGAGCAATGGTATATAGCAGCTTTTCCGGGTCTGCTTTTATCGCTGCTTCTGGGGAGGCATAACCGGGGCCACAACATGCGTCTGCCATTATTTCACCTCGTTTGCGATCGCTTCCTAGAGCCTCAACTACTGATTTCAAGAGAGTTGCGCCTTTCTCGTGGCTATTATACACCAATACGGTTCAGTTAAGGGCTATGCAGTGCTTAAAACAATAAATACAGGAGGATTCATTATGATTCCAGTACCTCTGTGTTTAACTTGTTTTGAGCGAAATTTTGAGACAGGCTTTTTCACGACTCTTGGGTTGTTTCTCGCTCACTCTTTCCGGTATAATTTGATTGATAATCTCCCAAGTTAACCAACTAAAAAAAAAGGGAAGTTCTTGTGGTTGTAACCGCTGAATTTTTTGGATAGCGCGACGAATAACTCGTAATGTTCCAGTAAAAGAATGACGCAATGGTGAAACACCTGCGCTGCTTGCTGAAGAGAAAAATTAATGACCGTACAGCTCTTCGGTTCTAGTAGTAAATCATAAATTTCTTGTACCACCTCCTTTGGTCTTTGAGAACTAATATGAGTTTTTCGTCCTAACGATCGCGTGCAACGGAAGCCGAACTTCCTGCTGCTATATCAATCAAAAAACACTGATTTGTCCGGCGTTGGTCGAGATCCCTTTTGAAAGCGTTCCCAAGACTGCTTTAACTGAGCCGGCGCTGGATATTCGCGATCGTAAACCACCAGCACATTCGTCAAATTCCGTCCCGGCGGCAATAAAATCTGCCCTTGATGAGCCAAACCCACCGAGGCGCCCCCGTCCAAATTCATCGCTTCAAAACAGCCGATCGCCTGCATAACTTTAGCTTCTGCTTCCAAAGACAAACTATCAAGAAAAGTCACCAAAAATAACTTATCTCTCGAAGCCGGAAAGCCGATCGCCGTTCTCGAACCCACGCCCAAAACATGAGAATCTTTAAAACCTTCCGACAAAGGAGACAGCCAAACTTTCCCCCCTTTAACCAATCTCGGCCCGCAAGTCAGAGAAAACCAATGTTGACCCCAATCCGGCTTACCTTCGATTCTCGCCGTCACCATTTCCAATTGATTTCCCGCTTTAATTCCCAAAGTCGTGCCGTAATTTTCCCATCGACTGTACTTCAGAAACTTACCCGCCGCCACCATATTTCCCAGCACAGATTTCTGCCCATCTTTACCAAAAAAAGTCCCGTTAGCAACAACAGCAGCCCTGTAACGCGCCACCATATTTTCAAAAGGTTCATCGCCCCGCGTTACTTTAGAAGTATTTGCAAAAGCTGCATTATTAGCTAACCCAATTGTGATAAAAATTTCTGGGTCTGCGAGGTCAATAGTTGTGAGATAAAAACTTGCGCCAGCTACATTTTTGCTGCTGAGTTGGACGGGTTTTGCTTGCTTAGCGGAACGTCTGATAATTTGAGGTTGAGACGGCTGCGCTGCAGGAGAACTTTCTGGCGATTTTACAATTGGATTACTCGGCAGAGGTTGATTGGTTTTTCCAGATTTTACAATGGGATTGTTAGGGAGAGGTTGAGGAGTTTGATTTGATTGTATACTTGATAAAAAAGCGAGTGACTTTTGCCAAAGTTGACCCGCGAGAGTCAAGAAACTATCTCGGTTTTGGGCGATCGCAAAATAGTCAGCCGCAACCCGCGCCAAAGCTATGCCCGTTAAAAATAAAAAAGTGCGCCGCAGCATCGGGCGACAACCTTCAGACTGTTTGCGTTTAGACATAAAAAAATCTCAGCTAGGATAGCGAACAGTTTTCTATGGCTGCGACTCCAATGGGCGATCGGCTGAATACTGAAACTACCAGTAGCAGGGTGCGCAAGGCGCACCTTACCACTAAATGAAGCTCACCCCACCTTTTTAGAGGTGGGGGTGTCTATGCTAATCTGGAACTACCTACAGTCCACAGATCGCATAAGCAAGCCCAGCTTCTAGGCAAGCGTCCAGATTTTTTACGCTCGACGCTTCTCGTAGTCCTTTCGGCTATCGAGTTTTTGCCAGCCTCTAGCGGCGATATTGTACGAACCGTTTAGGTCGCAATTGTATTTTTTGCCGCTAGAAAACGTGGCTAAAGCATAATTCTGTTTGTCGCGCTTAACCAGTCCAGACCCGTCATAGGCTAGCTTGGACGTGTAAGCGGCAATAACGGTGACGGTTTTCCCGCCCAATTCAGCCCACTTTCTTTGTGTGAGCTCCACAATCAGGCTTTTGAGCCACCCATGAAAGCGCTGTTTCAGGTTTGACCGTTTCTTGCCACCCTTCGGTTTCCAGCCTTTAAGATCCTCAAACACAATCGCATCAGCGCTATAAGCCTGAGCAATCATGGTGATTCTCTTTGAGACGAGATGACCGATCTGTTGGTTGATATTTCGACACTTGCGATAGGTGTTCTTGCAAAAGCCCTTACCGAGCCTACCACCTTTACCCATCGTCTTTTTAGCGCGTGTAGAAACCGATCTCAGGCGCTGATCGCGACGGTCTATGTCTCTTCCAGCGTGAATGAATTCACGGTGGATTACAGTACCGTCTCGACTCACTACTGACACGGTGGCAGTTGTGTTCATCCCCAAATCGACCGCGACCACAAGCCCTGAGCCTTTCACTTTTTCAGGGTGACACTCAAAAGGCACTGACAAATGACAATTCCGGTCATTGACAATCAAGGATGGGGACTTCATTTGATTGGTCGCGACCAAGTGGCGCTCACGCCTTGAGACGATTGGCATGGTAATCCACACCCAATCAGTCCCCGTGAAAACCTTGATCTCTACTTGCTCAAATCCATGCAGCTTGAAGCACTGCCCTTTGTAAAGGGCGGGATAACAACCTGAATCAGCATTGAGTGTAGGCGGCCCAGCGTCTCGCCGATTGCGACTCTGACCGGACTGCCAGTCCCGGTATCGAGTCATGTAGCTACTCACTTGACCAGTAGCAAACATGATCCCCGCCCGCCTTAAGTAACTGGGGAATTTGTGGAAACACTGGCCGATTTGAGGGTATTTGATGGCAGGGTTTTTAGCAGTTGCATGAACCAATCTTTCTACCGCTGGTATCAAGTTGTCGTTCGACAAAACTCCCAATTGCGGCCAGTGCGTAGCAATCACCGTCACCAAGAATCGTGACAAACGCCGATATTCCGCCACGGTGTTCAGCAAATATTGTCTTTGCTCTACCGATGGAAGAATCCGCCATTTGTCGGTTCTGATAGTGTTGGGTGCTGCTTTCTGTGCCATAATAATCATAGTGTAGCCTATAGCGTACAGAATGACAAGAACTTTAAGGAGCTTTGCTCACAGTGTTTGCAGCCTCCATACCCACATGGTGTTTGTCACAAAGTACCGTCATCCGGTGCTGACTCAACAGATTGAATCTGACATTATTCAGCTATGCCGTGGGATCTGCGAGAAAAATAGATGCTATCTGATTGAGGCTAAGGCTGACTTGAAACTGAAAGACCATATCCATCTATTGATAGATATGGCCCCTGATGTTGCACCTTCGAGGTTGTCAAACACACTGAAAACAGTCACCAGTCGCGAAATCAGAAAGCGGTATGCGGAAGAACTGAAGCCCTATTATTGGAAGCCTGTTTTTTGGAAGCGTGGGTATTGTGCGGTTTCCGGGGGCGGTGCATCACTAGATGTGATTGCTGCATACATCAAGAGCCAGGGCACTGATGACTGAGATCCGGCGTGTTCCTAACCCCCACCTGAGCGAGGTGGGGGAGTGCGTCTCACAATTTGTTCAAAACTCACAACTATTTCCCTAGCCCGTATTCCGCATCCCCGCAGCAATACCATTAATCGTCAGCAGAGCTCCCCGCAACAATTCACCCTTGCTGTAACGCGAGTGAATCACCCCCGGAATCCCGCTACTACCGTGCTGCCGCAAGCGTTTCAGCAGCGAAACCTGCAACAAACCCAAAGGCACAATCGTCGCATTTCGCAACTGCACCGAACGCTGCAATGCCGGATCTTCGTCCAACAAACGTTGGTGTCCGGTAATAGTTAAAACCAAATCGCGAATCAAGTGAAATTCGGCAGCAATTTGATCGAATAAAGCCTTAAAACGCTCCTTGTCAGCCGGCAAAGCTAACTCCTGCACGTAGTGTTCTGCTATCTGCAAATCCACCTTAGATAAAGTCATTTCCACCTTAGAAATTACCATTCTAAAAAACGGCCATTTCAAGTAGAAATACTGCAAAAGTTTCATGTGCTCTTCCGGTTCCTCCAGCAAAAACTCTTGCAAAGCCGTGCCGACACCGTACCAAGAAGGAAGTAAAAAGCGGCTTTGAGTCCAGCTAAACACCCACGGAATTGCTCGCAAACCGCTGATGTCTTTTTTGCCACCGCGACGGGCGGGGCGTGAACTAATCTGCAACTGGCTGATTTCTTGAATCGGGGTAACTTGGTGGAAGAAATCGACTAAATCCGGCTGTTCGTAGATTAAATGGCGGTAGTGCGATCGCGATCGCGCCGACAACTCCTCCATAATCTCATTCCAAGGGTCGATGCCATCAAAACCAGTGTGCAGCAAACTAGCTTGAATTACCGCCGCCGCCACAGTTTCCAAATTGTAAAGTGCCAACTCCGGCAAAGAATATTTAGAAGCCAAAACCTCGCCTTGTTCGGTAATCTTAATTCGCCCGCTAATACTCTTTCCAGGCTGAGCCAAAATTGCCTTGTAAGCAGGCCCGCCGCCGCGCCCTACAGAACCGCCTCGGCCGTGAAAAATCCGCAACTCTACATTGTATTTTTCCGCAACCATTTGCAAAGCCTTTTGAGCTTTGTGGATTTCCCAATTGCTGCTGAGGAAACCCGAATCTTTATTGCTGTCCGAATAGCCCAGCATCACCTCTTGCAATTTGAGAGTTTGGATTGGGTTTGGGAGATTCTCTTCGCTTTTTTCTGCTATTTCCTGCGCGTATCCTCCTGTTAGCAAAGCTCGATAAAGTGGCAAATCAAATATTTTCTCCATTACTTCCGGCGCTTTTTTCAAATCTTCCACCGTTTCAAACAGGGGAACTACTTGAAAGCTGCTAATTCCTGTCGCCGGATCGTAAAGTCCTGCTTCTTTTGCTAACAGCAAAACCGCCAGTAAATCGCTGACATCGTGGCTCATGCTGATGACGTAAGTTTGGCAAATTTCCGGACCAAACTCCTGCTGCATTTGCCGCAATATTCGGAAGGTATTAATCGTCTCGCAAGTTTTGGGAGAAAAGGGCAATTCTGCTGGAATTAAAGGGCGGCGAGTTTGCAGTTCAGTTGCGAGCCAAATAATTCGATCGCATTCTGACATTTGATTGTAAGACTTGGGCAAAATTTGCAAGTATTCAGCAATTTCGCTCAAAGCGTCGGAGTGTACTGTTGACTCTTGGCGGATATCTAGGTAAGCCAAATTAAACCCGTAAATTTCTACTTGGCAGAGCAGATTTTCCAAGTCCCGACAGCTCAAACCTGTTTCCACTAAATTGTGCTCGATGAGCTGCAGCTCGGTCAAAAACTCAGCGCCCGATCGATAAAGGCCGGTCATTCCGGGATTTTCTGACAAAGCTTCGCGTTCCCGCTGCAACTCGTCTCCTTTGTAGAGCCGCCAATTGCGATCGCGCGTATTTTCCAGTCGCTGCTGCACGTAGGCCAGCTTCAACCGATAAGGTTCTTGGCGGTAGCGGATCGCCCACTGCTCGTAAACATCCGGAAATTCCGATCTGTCGCGATCGAGAGATTCGAGCAATTCCGGCAGCACGTCGCTCCAGTGCAGCGACAAACTCAAAAGTTCGTTCAGCCGCTTCACCGCGCCGATGTACTTCTCTAGCACCAAGTGGCGCTGATAGCAAGCCGTTTGCCAAGTAACTTTCGGAGTCACAGAAGGGTTGCCATCCCTGTCCGATCCCACCCAAGAACCGAACTTGCAAAAATTGTAACTCGGCGGTTTCAGATAAGGATAAGAAGCGTGGAGCGCTTGCTTTAAGCGGTGGTAAAGTTCGGGAATAGCATCAAACAGAACTTCCTCGAAGTAGTGGAGAGTGTATTCCACCTCGTCAAGCACAGTCGGCTTGAATTGGTGCAGTTCGTCAGTGCGCCACCAGAGGCGAATTTCTTCCATCAGTTGCTCTTGGAGAGCGGCCGCTTCCCAGCAAGAAACCGGGTAGGGGCTACCAGAGTCGGTTCCGATGGCCTGAAATTTCTCGTCAACTTGGTCTAGCTGTTGGAGAATCTTCGCCATTCGCCGCTGCTTGGTGCGGATCGTGTGGCGGACAATTTCCGTCGGGTGAGCGGTGAATACCAAGCGGATGTCCAACTGATCGATCAAGCGCTGGATTTGCTGGCTTGGCACGTTCAAGCGCTGCAGCATCGGGAACAGTTGGTGAAAAGTTCCGGCATCTCGGGCGATTGTCTCGCTGCTGTCTGCACCGCGAGGAGCCGTTTGGGCGGAACCCGGGCCTTCCCTGTGGCGCGGGCGATCGGGGGCATCCGTTGCTTGTCCGGGCAGCTTAGAAAACATCCGCCCCCCAGCGTCGTTGCTGCTAGCGTAAGCTAGCTGTTGGTCTCGCTGTTCGTAGTGCTGTTCGACAATGTTGATCAACTGGAAATACAGTGCAAAAGCCCGAGCCGCGCGGATTGCGGCGTTGAGGTCGAGCTTTTCGATTAGCTGTACCACATTCGACTCGCGAAACTGAGTGGCCTGTCCCTCGGCGGAATTGACCGATCGCATTTGTTGGAGCAAATCCACCAATTCCTGCCCGCACTCCTGTCGCAGCACCGATTCCCACAAGTCCTCTACTACTTTGAGGCGATTGCGCAGAAACAGGTCTGATTTTGAGTAAGCGGGAAAATGGGAAATAGATGTTGCTTCAATAGCCTGTTCTGAAGACTGGAGGACTGAACTCATCGGGCTGTTCCTCAATAGCTGCGGGTGTCAAGAAAATTGTATTGTTTAGTTTCGCCTAAAACACTTTTGTTTGCAGTCAAATTTGAGACAACTTATTACAAAGTAGAAAGTAAAAGGCACTTATTTACAAAAAGGAAAAACCAATTCTCACAGCACCGATTGTACCGATTGTCAAGCTTTTAGGTCGGTTGACTGGCGATTTGAGATTTTAGACGCGATCGCGTGAGACGTTCGGCGAGCGCGAGCGTCAAGTCGCGATCGCGCCCTTACGATTTGAGATTTACTTCAAAGATGAATCTGGGCTCTTGAACTAGGGTCGAAAATTTTGATCTCTCCACGACAGAAGTCGGGGGCTGGTATCCGTTTTTGGGCGGGGTCAAAAAAATTAACTTCTAGCTGCAGCATCCGGACTTGGGCTTTCTAATCCTGTGATTGAGGAAAGTTGAGCACGGGGAGGCGCGATCCCCGAAAGACTTCTTCGCTTTCAATGCCGATCGACGCAACAAACTCAGCAGCCGCCGCGGCCGCCACCAACCCGCCCAGCATTGGTAAAGCGACCAAGCTCAATAAAATGTCTGAGGGAACTGGCAACTTTGGACTGTTATGTGTTTGAGTTTTGAGCAAGTCTTGGTTTTCCGACGGCATAAATTCCTCCTGTGTCAATCCCTAATCCTCAGTTTACCGGAATTTTGGGTAAAAGCCCTGTCCTTCTAGGACCGCTTTAATTCCCTAAGTCTGTCTGAAAATTTTCTGGCTTTAGTCGGAGAGTGTAAAGATTCTTTAAAATTTGTTTTATAGCCACAGCAGTCTATAAATGCGATACGATACTTCCATGATTGTATTAGAGTTCAAGTTGAAAGGCAAAGCACAGCAATACCGGGTCATCGACGACACGATCCGCACAGCTCAATTTGTCAGAAACAAAGCTCTTAGATACTGGACCGACAATCAAGGAGCTAAGCTGTCTGACCTCTACAAACAATGTGCCCTCATGGCAAAAGAGTTTGAATGGGCGGGCAAACTTAACTCGATGGCGCGTCAAGCGATGGTCCAACGTGTGATTTTGGCTATCCAACGTTTTTTCGTTAATTGCCAAGCTAAGAAGCCAGGGAAAAAAGGATTCCCGCAGTTCAAAAAACATACTCGTTCCGTAGAGTATAAGACATCAGGCTGGAAGCTTTCTACCGATAAAAGATGCCTAACATTTACGGACGGTTTTGCTGCTGGAACTTTCAAATTAATCGGTAGTCGAGACTTGCATTTCTATTCACCTAACGAGATTAAACGAGTTAGGGTCATTCGGCGTGCCGACGGCTACGGAGCTCAGTTATCTATCAACGTTGAGCGGATAGAGGAATCTATTCCCACGGGTAAAGCTATTGGAATAGATGTGGGGTTGAATCATTTCTATACCGATAGTAGCGGTGATACAGTTCCCAACCCTCGTTATCTTCGCAAAAGTGAAAAAGCTTTAAAACGCTTGCAGAAAAGAGTTTCAAGGGAAGAAGAAAGGTTCTAGCAATCGTAAAAAAGCGATCGAGAAGTTGGGAAGAAAGCATCTGAAAGTCAGCAGGCCGCGCAAAGACTTCGCCATAAAGACGGCGCCCGGCGCGGTAAAATAAGCGCGATTTTTTGGCCTAGGTCGACCTTCAGGTGAGGAATATGGTTAAGAACCACAAGCTTGCCAAATCAATTAGCGATGCAGCGTGGTATCAGTTTGCTCTTCAGGCTGCAATACTTGGTCCAAGTGTACGGTAAAACAGTAATTGCGGTTGCTCCTGAGTATACTTCTGTTGATTGCTCAGCCTGTGGCAATACTGTTAAAAAAACGTTGTCAACTCGAACCCATATTTGTAGTTGTGGCGCGGTATTAGATCGCGATCGCAATGCCGCTCGCAATATTTTGGCGAAAGGTTTGAGGTGGACAGGAATCACTTTAAATACGGTGGGGCACACCGAAATTAACGCTTGGGGACAGAACGATCTCTACTCATTGGTGGTGACAAAACAGAGATAAGTTCGACCGATCGATCCAAGAATCCTCGCGCCTTCAGGCGCCCGGAGTGTCAAAGGGCAAATAATCATCTTGACCGCTGCTTTCTGACTAATAACTTCTGAGATCGAATCATGTGACATCCGACGAAAGATATCCTGCAAGCGATCGTCCCCGCGCAGCCAAGTCTATAAATATCTTCTCGCGAGATCTTAAGCTCGGACTCGCAAAAAACGCTTTGTATACAATCGGGATACTCTCCGAATGCTATCGATCGTGCGACTCTCTCCGCGGAGCATGGCGAAACCACAGCACTACAGTCGGAAAATAATAGACATTTCCAGAAAAGCCAGTCTTGAACAGGCATCATACCTGTTCCACAAGAATAATGAGAGAGGTCTAATTATTATTCGGATGCAAACGGAAACGATATGACTAATGACGAATAACTTGTTGCTTGGCTTAATTTGGACCTATCTGTGCCAAAATGTCGAGGTATTATCAAAAAAATATTCCCCAACGGCTCGAAGCCGAGGGGCTACAAGGCAAGACACTAAGTCCAGCATGGCTTAAACCAGACAAAACGGTTAGGCTCGGCAAATCAAATAATTGTCTGTAAAATCTGTAACTGTGCTATTTCTAGAAAACAAAACCAGCTTTGGCAAAATTTAGAGTTTCATGTTGAATGCGAACGGGAGCATATTGGCAGACAATCGATCGACCGCCTCGCAGTGGGCCGGGGAAGCTTTAGGGCTTCGGGAAGTTCAAGTACAAGCGCGTTTGCGGGGAAATCACCTGCACATTTTGTGCGAAGCAGCGCAGTGTCCGTCTCAAGAATTGGTGACGGCGAGATTTACTCTTGCGATCGAACAAACTGATTTAACGCGACTGCTGCCCGATCGACCTAAAATTTACCAGTTGTTTCTGTGCGGCCGCAAACTCGGTTCCCGACAAAATGACTGGACAGTCCGACTCGATTGCAGCACTCCTGGGCGACAGCAACAGCAAAGCCAACCGCAACCAAAAGTGGCCGAAGTGCCGCCGCCAGCGAGTCCCCCCGACGGCGAACCGCCAGATAGCCCAAAAAGAGGCGGATTATTCGGCAAATTTAATTATGAAAACCGCAAAGTCAAACAGACACAAAAACCGGTAGAAACATCGGCCCACGCGCCGCAAGTACGGGAAGAACTGGATTTTGACGCCGAAAGTCTGCCCGTCGCCAAACGGATTCAATACCCAGAAGTTTTTGAAACTTCCCCCGTGACGATCGACACCGCGGCTGCTGCGACGCGGTTCGCTGTTAGTTCCGCCGTTCCCCCCGGGCATGAGGCGAACCGCGGCGCGGTAGCTTTGATTGAATCCCCCGAAGCCGACTCAGGCGAGGGCGATCGCCGTGGAACATTGACGGTTTCGCCGGAAACTTTGGCGCGCCGGGGCTATCCAGAGGCGATCGCCAGCTATCTCAGCGAAATCCTCGGGCCGATGGGAGTTTCGGTGAAAGTAAGCATTCGCGAAAAAGAACTCAAAAGCAGCCGGGAAACCCTGCCGCCTCAGGCGCCAGAAAAGATCGAGCCCAAGGAACGCCGGCTGCTGGTGGTGTGCGAGTCAGCTTACAGCCCCGACCCCTCATTGCTGGCCGAACCCATCGCCAGCAGGCTGCGGAAACTACAACTAGAGGATTTCCGGGAAGCAGCGATCTGCTGCCAAGTGAGCGGCGAAGCGAAGGCGGACTGGCTGCTGCGGGTGGATTTGACTTCGCCGGACAAAATTCTCAAGGAATGGGCCAGGTGGGGAGACGTGCCTGCGATCGCCAAACTGCTAAACCAACACTTGGCACCATCGAGAGTCGAAGTGCGGGCCACCCTCAAAGAAGCAACCCTCCACCTGTTTTGCAGCAAAACTGCCAAAAAAGGACAAAAGCCTAAACGGCAAGAATACCCCGACCGGCAGCAAACCACCGACACGATCGCCCCTTTGTTAGCCTCCTTCGCGCCCCAAGGCCTCCGCGCAGCTACTATCTACGGCGTAGAACCAGCCAGCGGCCTTGAGGCGAATCCCGAGTCGCCGGTGTGGATAGACTGGGTGGACTTGCCTGCTGCCCACCACCCCGACTTGGCGGCGAGCGCCAGAACGCTGGCAGCAGAGGGCGACCAATTGGCTCTGACTTTTTTATTGAACAGGTTGCTAAACCCCAGTCTCAGACGCAAGCTGGAAACTGGAGGGATTCGGGCCGTCGTGCTGCAAAAAGCCGACGTGCTGCACGTCATGACAGAAGCTCTGACTTGCCCTTCTCAGTCGAAGGTAGGGCCGCCGGTGGCTAAATTCTTGCGGCAGTTACAAATTTCGGGAGTGGCAGGGGTGCGAGTCTACGGGCGCCGCGCCGGCCAGAAACAGCCCCTGTGGCGCTACGCAATTGACCTGAGAACGGCGGTTGACGAGGAATCAGCGGCGACACCCGCACCGGCTCCCTCGCAACTGGCTGTCTTGGAAAAGGAACCAGTGCCGGAGTTTGCGCCGGCGGAGGATGGGAGTTTTTCGGGTTTGGGCGAGAATTTGGTGTTCGACGCGCCCGTGCCCAACTCCTGGCGACCCCGCTTCAAAATCAGACTCCCCGGATACAATCTGGGCGAGCAGTTAGTTCAAGCTGCAGTGCAACCGCTTGTCGCTTCGGGTTTGTTTGTTCCCAACGATGGTTTGTCCACAAATGCTGCAGCTCCCGGGGGCGTGAGAGCCGATCGCGCCGCTAGCATGGCTGTGATTTGGGCGATCGCCGGCTGTCTGCTGACATTCAATACCGATTGGCTCTTGGGTCTATTTCTGCAATCTGCGACGGTCAGTCAAGCTCCTAGCGCCTCGGAAGTTTGCAGCGATCAAAATTGTCAAAATCCCTCCCCCAAGGCTTTTGGCGGCGTTACAGCCCCTGTTGCGAACGAAACCCCCGACCCCGTTCCCCCTTCTTCTGAGGTGAATTTGCCTCAAATTCCGTTGCAGCCGTTGCCCGAAGCGAACGGGTTCGAGGCTTTCAATGGCTCAGGGTTTACGAAACCGGGAAATACTAGCGTTCCTGTAGCTGATGTTTCTGCAGCACCCGTGTTCCCGACTTTGAGGAGCGAGCAGCTTGACGAGCAGATAGCGCGCTATCAAGAGTACATCCACCTGCACAAAAAACCGCCGGATATTCTAATTGTCGGTAGTTCGAGGGCGCTGCGGGGCATAGACCCGGCGGTTTTGGAAACAGCTTTGGCAGCTTCGGGCTACCCGGGGCTGAGGGCTTACAATTTTGGGGTTAATGGAGCTACTCTCCAGGTTGTAGATTCGCTCATCCGCCGGATTTTGCCGCCGCAACAATTGCCAAAATTGCTGGTGTTGGCGGATGGGGCGAGGGCTCTCAACAGCGGGCGGCCGGATTTGACTTTTAGCGCGATCGCTTCTTCGGAAGGTTACAGGCAATTGTCCCGGGGTAGTTTTCTGATCCGCACCAATGAATTAGATGCCGAAGGATCGAATCCGAGTGCAAAAAATCCGGTGGTGACTGTGACTGAATTGGTGCAGAATTTGGAACAAGCTCAAGCTAACGTTCAGCAATTGGTGAGTCAAAAGTTGGTGGAGGGTTCTGCAACTTACAAACAGCGCGATCGGCTCAAAGGGTTTTTGCGATCGATCGCCAATCCATCAGCCCCTGTTGCAACCGAGAGCCCCCAAACCGCAGCCCTGGGTCAACAAACAACTGAAAATTCCCAGCCAACTGCTGCGGGCAAACAACCCAGTGAGTTTGAACCAAATGGCTTTTTGCCGATCGATATACGCTTCAATCCCGATACTTACTTTCAGAAGCACCCGAAAGTATCTGGCTATTACGACTCCGACTATCAAGATTTTAAATTGATAGGCGAACAAGCTCTAGCACTCAAAAACCTGATCGAATTTACCAAAGTTCGCAACATCAATTTCGTGTTTGTCAATATGCCTTTGACTGAAGATTATTTAGACCCGGTGCGGACAGGTTACGAACAAGAATTCCGGCAATATATGCAAGAATTAGCAGCTCAAAGCGGACTAATTTTCCTAGATAAAAGTTTATTGTGGCCCCAGGCGCGGGAATCTTTTTCCGACCCCAGCCACCTCAACCGTTACGGTGCTGTTGCAGTTTCTAAGCGGTTGGCTCAAGATCCCATGATTCCCTGGCCGGCGAAACAATAGTTTTGAGTTTTGAGTTTTGAGTTATTTTAGAAGTTAAATGCTCCCAGCGTTGCGAGTGCGGCGCGGCTATCTCAAAACTATTCTTCCCTGCGGCTGGATACTGAAAGTAAGCAACCCCGGTCTGAAGACACGGGGCTTTGGCAAATAAGCTAAAGCCATGCTTACCCGCCTAAGCCTTAACTGGCTACGTTGTTGGGGTCAAAACACCGGAAAATGCGACGCTAGTTTTGGGCTCTGTTGTTTGCAATTAAACAATTCTAAGGTCACGCTCAATAGTGTTGCAAGCGTAAAAAGCCCTTATAACATTGGCAAAGCGAACTTTACGAGAAATCGAAGGGACACAACAATGTCTATCCAACCAAATTACGTTTTTGTTCTAGATGCTAACCGCAAACCACTAACACCATGCAAACCATCTTTGGCACGCAAACTGTTAAAAGTTGGCAAATGTAAAGTTTTCAGGCTTTACCCTTTTACTATAATCTTGAAAAAAAAGGTAGTTCAAGACCCGCAGCCTGTCACTTTAAAGATTGACCCCGGTTCAAAAGTTACTCTGCGATACGTTTCCGCAAAAATGGATAGCCTAACAGCTTGAAGTGTACGCGGAGCAAGGTTACTAGCCAATCGTAAAGGCGAGAAATACAGAACCTTGACAACTTAACAGCCTTATAGGTGAGAATCTTGCCGAGCCAATGGCTAAGACAGCAAGAGAACGAAGACAAGCACGTCAACGCTCATAATATCAAGTCCTATCGCTAAGGTGCATAGTTGAAAGCGCTACCCCTATCTTCAGAATTTGCAACTATGAGGGTAAAGCGGGGAAGTTAAGTGGAGGTAACTCAGGAGTCTGACTGAGAATCCCTTCTAGCAAGAATCTATGAGCAGCGCAAGCAAAGGTACATCCGAATCGTCGTCATGGAAAACCTGTGAAATCAGACTGATACACTGGGAGACCCCAAAAGGGGCAAGGATAGGGAGTTGGCAACTGGTAGATTGTCCAACAAGCACTTCCCATAAACCCGGCGAACAGTACCACTCTAAGGATTCAAACAAAAGGCTGTTAGGAACGTAGTAACCCCCGTACTTCTCTTGAGCAGGTCGATACTCAAGTAGGTAGCTAGCCGCACGTTGTACGGAGGCGGGATTGAGACAGAAGCCAACGCCTTGCTGTAATGGCAAGGATACGCTGACAGTCTCACGAAGATTTGGAAGATAGAGTAGTTAATAATGAGTGTATATGCCTAATACAGAGCCAAAAGCAACTGTGGGATGGAAACAAATCAACTGGCGCCAGCTCGAAAGTGTAGTTTTCAAGCTCCAAAAACGCATCTATCAAGCCTCTCAACGTGGAGACGATAAGGCAATCCGTAAGCTTCAGAAAACGTTGATGAAATCTTGGTCGGCTAGAATGCTTGCCGTCCGAAGGGTGACTCAGGATAACAGGGGCAAGAAAACCGCAGGCATAGATGGAGTGAAAAGTTTAACACCCAAACAACGCCTGAAACTTGTTGACCAACTCAGACGTATAAACAACCAAAAGGCAAAACCAGTAAGAAGGGTTTGGATTGATCAACCTGGAAAGACTCAAAAACGCCCATTAGGTATCCCCACAATGGACGATAGGGCAGCGCAAGCCCTAGCAAAAGCAGCACTAGAGCCAGAATGGGAAGCTAAGTTTGAGCCAAATAGCTATGGCTTCGTGCGGCTCGTTGGCGCAGCCGAGAGGGTTCCAACCCTTGAACGCGCCACACCTCGAAGAAGGCTATGCGCTTAAAG
>NZ_JAUBTO010000089.1:0-33919 GCF_036702495.1 Microcoleus sp. C2D2
TAGAGGAGTTTGGGCGCAGTTTAGTAAATAAAAAGCCGTCCTAGAAGGACGGGGCTTGTATCCCATTATCTTGGTCAAGCTGAGGTGTCCAGTTCAACCCCTAACTATTTAATATCCAAATTGCAAAGTCACAGAAGCTTCAATCTGCTGTTCCCCTCCCACCACAGGCGTTGTAGCATCAGCATTAGCAAGGCGAGAAGCAGCCAACTGCCGGTACATAGGAGGTGGCGGGCTAGCACCGTTGACTTGAATGTTGAGAATCTCTCCCCGCTTGAGGTTTAGGGCGCTAAAGACTGCATCTGCTTGCGCTTGAGCGTCTTGAGTTGCTTTTTTGAGTGCTTGTTTTTGAGCTTGTTCGATCGCACTGTCGGCGGCCACAAAGCTCACACCTTGAATTCGCGTTGCTCCCGCTTGCACTGCATCGTCGAGCAAAGTGCCAGCCGATTGAGTATTAAGGCGAAAACTGACGGTATTTGTAGCAATATACCCTATTAGTCGCTGCTGGTTGTTTTCGTAGCTGTAATTCGGACTCAGGGTGATGCCGGTGGTTTCGAGTTTTTGCACTTGGCGCGATCGCAGCAATGCTACCACAGCGGACGATCGCCTCGCGGCTTCCTGCTGCACCTCGGCCGCCGTTTTCCCCTGCACCTCAACCCCCAAAGCAACTTGAGTCTGGGTTGTCGGAATCGCTTCCACACCCCGCCCTGTGACACTCAGCGTTCTAATCCGCTGTTCTTGAGCAACCGCCGCATCTAATCCCACGAAACTCACGAGAGTTAAGGTTAAACACAACGCTGTTAGCAGACTGCGGAAATTAATGCGATCGCCGCGTTGCAAATTTGAATTCATAAACTGGATTCTCCTCACATACAACAGATGCTATACTTTACCTTCCCACTGAAATTGCTAAATATCCGCCTTGTTACATTTTTAGCAACTAAAAAAAGTCTAAGTCATTAGTCATGAGTCATCAGTCATGAGTCATTAGGCATGAGTCATTATATGCAATCCTTAAAACAAGCAGCCCGCCGGCTCAAAAAAGAGACTTACGCTGTTTATTTAGCCAGTACAGACCAGAGAGTACCTTGGTACGCCAGAATTCTAGCAGGCGTTACGGTTGCCTATGCTTTTAGCCCGATCGACTTAATTCCTGACTTTATACCGGTTCTCGGCTACTTGGACGATTTGATAATTGTACCTTTGGGAATTTGGCTGGTACTGAAAATGATTCCGCCACAGGTTTTAGCCGAGTGTCGGCAAAAAGCAGCCGCAGAAATAGAGCGAGGAAAACCGATAAATCGGGCTGCCGCTGCTGTGATTATTGCCATCTGGATTGGCTTGGGAATATTAGCTGTAATATGGCTGACACGGATATTTAAACGTTAAAAAAATTAGCTATCTAGTTATAGTTTCGGGTGCGCATTGCGCACCTTACCTTAAACAACTCGCTTGGCGAGAAAATATTTAAAGTTTTAAAAATCACCGTTCTAGTTATAATATATAGTGCGCACGGCGCACCTTACCTTAAAAAAACTCGCAGTATCGCATACCAAGTATTATTTACCCCTAAAAAAAATAAACTAACTTTCTAGCTATGACTCAAACCAATGATTTCCTCAGCCACCTCAACCCATCTCAGCGCCAAGCAGTCGCCCATTATAACGGGCCGCTGTTAGTAGTAGCGGGCGCTGGTTCCGGCAAAACCCGAGCTCTAACTTACCGAGTTGCTAACTTAGTTCGCACCCATCGAGTCGATCCTGAAAATATTCTGGCGGTGACATTTACAAATAAAGCCGCCAGGGAGATGAAAGAAAGAATTGAGAAATTGCTGGCAACTCAGCAAGCTGAAGCGGAATATGGCAAACCTTTGGTAGACTTGACCCCGGATGTGCAAACTTCATTGCGATCGCACATTTACCGCACAATTACCAAACACATTTGGATGGGGACTTTTCACTCTTTGTGCGGCCGGATTCTCCGCTACGATATTGAAAAATACCAAGACGAGAAAGGCCGTCAGTGGAAGAAAAACTTTTCGATTTTTGATGAGTCAGATGCTCAAAATATCGTCAAACAAATTGTAACAAAAGTTCTCAATCTGGATGACAAGAAATTTGACCCGCGAAAAGTCCGCTATGCCATCAGCAACGCTAAAAATAAAGGTTGGTCGCCTCAAGAATACCAAGCAGCAGAACCGGATTATCGAGGCCGCGTGATTGCCGATGTTTACAGTCGCTACCAAGACGCTTTAGCAGCCAACAATGCCCTAGATTTTGACGATTTAATCCTCGTTCCCGTTAAACTTTTGAGCCAAAACGAGCAAGTATTAAGTTACTGGCATAAAAAGTTTTGCCATATTTTAGTTGACGAATACCAAGATACCAACCGCACTCAATACGATTTGATTCGGATGTTGGTGACAAATAACGCCGACCCGAAAAACTTCGATAAATGGCAAAACCGCTCGATTTTTGTCGTGGGCGATGTCGATCAATCAATTTATAGCTTTCGGATGGCAGATTATACCATATTGCTGGAATTTCAAGAGGATTTCGGAGATGGTTTGTCCGACGATAAAACTCAGACAATGGTAAAATTAGAGGAAAATTATCGATCGCGCGAAAACATCCTGGAAGTGGCGAACCACTTGATAGAACACAATACCGAACGGATCGAAAAAATTCTGCGCCCGACTCGCGAACCGGGAGCTCCGATTGTTGTCTGGCGCGCCGACAACGAAATAGATGAAGCGGAATTTGTAGCAGGTCAAATTCATTCCTTAAAGCGCCAAAACTCCGAATACGAAAACGGCAGTAACTTTGCGATTCTCTACCGCACAAACGCTCAATCTCGATCCTTTGAAGAAGCGTTAATGCGTTTAGACATTGCCTACAATATTGTCGGTGGCCTCAAGTTTTACGATCGCAAAGAAATCAAAGATATCCTAGCATACCTGCGGGCGGTTGCCAATCCCGACGATAGCGTCAGCCTCAAACGCATCATCAATACACCCCGTCGCGGCATTGGGGATACCACATTTTCCAAAATCGAAGACGCTGCAAGTCAATTGGGCATTCCGTTGTGGGAAATCCTCAGCGATGAATCTTCAGTCAATACTCTAGCAGGGCGATCGGCAAAAGCTATTATTAAGTTTGCCGAAATGATCGGTCGTTGGCAATCGCAAGTTGAAACTCTGCCAGCTTCGCAAATTGTCCAAGGAATTATCCAAGATTCAGGCTACATTGAAGATTTGAAAAATCAAGGAACCGAGGAAGCAGAAAACCGCATAGAAAACGTCAGAGAATTGTACAATGCTGTGCTGCAATTTGAAGAACAAAACGAAGAACCGACCCTGACATCATTTTTAGCAAAAGCATCTTTAGCATCCGATTTAGATGACTTGCAAGAAGAAGATTCCCGCGTGTCGCTGATGACGCTGCACTCAGCAAAAGGGTTAGAATTTCCCGTAGTATTTCTAGTCGGAATGGAACAGGGTTTATTTCCCAATTTCCGCAGTTTAGACGACCCGAAAGCAATCGAAGAAGAACGCCGTTTGTGCTACGTCGGCATCACTCGCGCCCAGGAATTGCTATTTCTCACCCACACTCGCGAACGCCGCTTGTGGGGAGGTTTCCGGGAACACTGCACCCCTTCGCTATTCTTAGGAGAATTGCCGACACATTTGCTGGCTGGAAGTGCGAAGAAAACTCCAGCAGGCAAAACGGCCGCATCTAAAGGAAAAACTAATAATTCAGCAGCTAATTCCGGCAGTTCTCAAGCGGGAACCAACGTACAATCGGTGGATTGGCAAACCGGCGATCGGGTTTTCCATCATGCTTTTGGAGTAGGAGAAATTACCCACGTTTTGGGAGAAGGCGATAAAACTAATCTGGCAATTAAGTTTTCAGGTTTGGGCAGAAAAATCATCGATCCCAGAACAGCTAAGTTGCAGCGAGTCTAACTAAAAATATAGCAAAGCATCTGCGTTAATCTGCGTTAATCTGCACACATCTGCGGTTTCCCATCCATCAAAGATTTATGCAATAACCCTAACCTCTAACACCTCGCATTGCCAATAACGCCGCCCCATAAGCAGCCGCAGTATGAATAGGCCTTACTACAGGCACTTTTAAATAACGATTTCTAATCGCACTCCAAACCGAATTTTTTGCCCCCCCGCCAGCAGTATAAACTTTTGTCAAAGGAGTTGCACCCAATTCTTGCAATAATTGATATCCCCGCGCTTCAATCCGCGCTATGCTTTCTAGCAAACCGTGCAGAAATTCCACAGAATCAGCGGGACGCGGTTCGAGTCGGGGCGGCAAATTCGGGTCATTAATCGGAAAGCGATCGCCCTTTTTCAACAATGGGTAATAATCCAGCAAACTCTCTTGTGCTGGATCAATTTGTGTGCTATAATTCTCCAACTCAACATCAGTAAAAAAGTGTCGCAGCACCGCACCTCCGGTATTAGAAGCACCTCCAACTAACCACAAATCGCCTAATTTATGACTGTAAATCCCGTATCTAGAATCATCTACGCGGGTATGACTTAACAGCTTCACTGCTAGTGTAGAACCGAGAGAAGTTACTGCTTCCCCTGGTAAATTGACACCGCTTGCTAAAAATGCGGCAATGCTATCGGTTGTGCCAGCACAAACCATACAATCGCGGGGAAAACCGAAGCGATCGCCCACTTGAGCTCTCACTTCCCCCACAGGCGTGCCCGGTGCGACAACTTGCGGCAATTCAGGAGTTGCAGCGCCCGCAATTCCCTCTATCAGCCAATTCGGATAGCACAAAGTATCAACATCAAAACCGAGTTTCAAAGCATTGTGATAGTCGCTAATTCCCAATTTTCCGTGCAGCATCCATGCCAGCCAGTCAGCTTGATGCAGGAAATAAAGCTTCTCAACCACAGGCAAGATGCCTGTTCCACAAAGGCTCAATTGTTTTGTGGGGTGGGCTTCTAGCCCGCCCTCCTGCAACCACAGGAGTTTGGCCAGACTCGATGTAGCGCTCAATACTGTGTGGTTGTCCGGCGCGATCGCCCGCAACCTCTCTGTCACCGCTGCACCGCGCGCATCATTGTATAAAATCGGTTCGCATACTGGTATACCGTCGGTATTGCACAGCATGACAGTGGAAGATGTGCCGTCAAGGGCGATCGCCCTTACCTGATTGCGGATTGTTGGGGGAATTTGCTCGATCGAATCCCACAGCGCATTTTGCCACACCGAGGGCAATTCAGGCTGTTGTTGCCCGTTGTTGGCAAAAGTATATTCTGTCTCACAATGTATTGTACCCTGGGAGTCTATGACAGCCGATCGGGCGCCAGTAGTGCCGAAATCTATTCCCAAATAAAGATTCATTTGCCACTCCCGCGAATTTTTCTATACAGAAGTCTGCTTCACAGAACTTAGCCAAACTTATTCAAGTCTAACTATTCAACCAGGTTTCATCCCAGAGGGTCTGCTTCCTGCTTCAACCAAGGGAGTCGGCTCCAACTTGTCCACAGGCGTAAATTTCGGTCAAGCCAACCGTACTTTTTCTTGAGGAGCACACTCAAGATTAATTGCGGCGTTTTCATCCCGATCTTGGATGTTTCCGCAGTCGGGATTTTGGCATACAAATACCCGATCTGAAAGCTTCATCTGTTGAACATGACTGCATTTAGAACAAGTTTTAGAACTGGGATACCAACGGTCAACCAGTTCTACTTTTGTGCCATAATGAGCCTGTTTATAAGTTAGCTGACGACGGATTTCGTAAAAACAATTATTACTGACCGCATCAGCCAACTTACTATTAGCCATCATCCCTGAAACATTCAAATTCTCAATCCGAATAGTTTCAGCTTTCCGACTTAAATCCGTCGTCATTTTCTGCGTTGTATCTTGCCTGATATTAGCAAGATGCGCGTGTTGACGTGCCAATTTTCTGTAAAATTTACGAGCATTATTGGATGCCTTGATTTTAAGTTTTTTGTTCCCAAGAACCTTGTGACGATTACGCCATTGAAGTTTGCCTAGCTTGGTTTTCGCTGTTTTTGTGGCAATCGGCATATCGTATACTGAACCATCGGAACAAGTCGCTAAAGCTTTGACGCCCAAATCAACACCAATCTTTTCTATTGGGTGAATAATGGGCGGAATTTTCTCAGCCTCCAAAACGAATGAAACAAACCATTTATCGGCAGTCCTAGAAATTGTAAATGTTTGAGAACTGCACGTAAAATCGATTCGTTCTTTCAATCTAAATGTTGACAATCCTGGCAATTTAATTTGTTGACCGGGGTAGATTGTCACTCGATTGGTAAACGGTAAAGCAGGTTGACCGGGTGTGGGGTAAATTCCCGATGTTTTGTAAACGGTAAAAGAGTCGCCTTTTTTCTTAGTTTTATTTTGTGGAAACTCGGCTAATCCTTTACGCCATCTGGCAAAAGCATTTTTGAGAGCTATAAATGCAGACTGATAAACAGTCGATGGATATTTCTTCATCCATGAGTTTTCAGGCTCTGACATTATGACTTGAGTAAATACTTTTTTGATGGCATCAATCCGTTTCGAGTCGCTGGCTTTAATACCTTCAAATCCCCAACTTGATTGGAGCAGATTTAAAGCAAAATTGTACACCCAACGCTTAAAACCAGCGTTCCCACGCATCTGCGAGGTTTCCACCTTATTAAGTTTTAGTTCACGTTTGATGGCGTACATTTTTGACCACATTAAAGTTATCGGAAAGAGCAACTATGAGTAAGTTTAATAAAGTTTTTGGCTATTTAGTTGAACTCCTTGTTTCTACGAGCAGCTAAGGCTAATTCAAAGCCTGCCTTGAGTTGGTCAGCTTGGTCCGAGGCATGGGATGCTTCTCCTCCTTGCCTGGCTTTGGGTTGTAACGGTGCGGTGATCGCAATCCGTTCCTCTTCATAGTCCGTAAGAGCTTTAGCAATAGAAGGAGTATCCTGCAAGTTCAGCCCCTTGAGTTTTTTTGTTAAAGCAACAGCATCCTCAAATGCCATAGTAGTCCCTAATCCTAAGGACGGTCGTATCGGGTGAGCGGCATCCCCTAATAAGGTGATTCTCTCTCTATCCCCCCATTGGGATACTGGTTCCCGATCGCACACGCCAGTTTCCACAATGGTGGTAGGGTCAGTTGCTCGAATAACCCTTTCAACAAAGGGAGTCCATCGGTCAAAAACTTGGAGAACCATAGCTAAAACATCGGTACTCTTCTCTGTAGTCGGATGGAGTGCAGTCCCTGTCCAAGCCAGTAATTCGGGTCCTGCATCCATAATCCAAAAATTTTTCTGGTCTCCGACCACCAGTTGAAAACCAGCCCCTTCTGCAAAGGGTTCAGCGAGGGGGGCGAGGATTTGACGGGGCAAGATTCCTCGCCAAGTCATGGTTCCCGTGTACAGAGGCGCACCATCTCCCACGGTAAGACCGCGAACCGCGGAGTAATACCCATCGGCACCAATTAACAGTCGTGCGCCAACATCGGGCTGATTCTCAAAGTGCAAACGTAAGGCAGCCTGGGACGGATCGGCGACCTTAGTGAAGTTGACCAACTTATGGTTGAGGTGAAGCGATACGGTAGGTGGCAGTGTGTTGTGCAATGAGGTTTGTAGGTTATACCACGCTAGCCAAGTGAAGGGAGTACCAGCCAAGGGCGATTCATCAGAAAACAGAACCTCGCCGTTGGGTCTCATCAGCAGTTGTCGCTGTGGGTTGGCACCTAAGGCACGAACTTGGGTAGCGAGATCGGCATTGATGAGAGCCAATGCCTTATACCCCGCTTCTGCCAACCCTAGGGCAGCGCCGATGGGACGAAAAGCTCTAGCTCGTTCAAACACAGCTACCGAAAAACCTAAATTGGCTAGCCCGTGGGCTGCACATAGTCCGCCGGGTCCTGCACCAATAATGGCGATATCGAAAGTTGGGGTGTCAGTCATGAATTGTGTTGAGAGATTTCGGACTTGTGTGTAGGGGGTAGCCTTAAGAAGGGGGGACAGGAGTCCGATCTCGCGTCCCTCTTCTTAAGGATGCGAGGGGGATTGGGACTCGGCGATCGACCAGAGATACAATTGTTTTCAGGCGATGGTTGACACCTATGGACTGACGCCGTGTCCCTACTTTCATCCCTTAAACTTTTGTCCCGCACTCAGGACAAAACTTATTGCTCGAAACATTCTTCGCGCCGCAACTCGGACAATAAATCAACTCCGCAGATTGCAACTTGCTACGTTCGGGCAAACCAACCATTTGAGCGTTGCTCTTACCTGGAACTACCATCGGATAGCAGTTTTCGTCCCTCGTCACCTTGACGTTCATCAGCACCGGGCCGTCGTGAGCGAGCATTTGACCGATCGCCTCTTTGAGTTCCTCCGGCCGCGAAACCAGCATCCCCTTCACGCCATAAGCTTCAGCCAGCTTCACAAAATCCGGCATCCCTACAGTCATATTCGACGAGGAATAACGCTCGCCGTAGAACGCCTGCTGCCACTGCCGCACCATGCCTTGCCAGCCGTTATTTACAATCACAATCTTGACATTAATGCCGTATTGTGCTAGGGTTCCCAACTCTTGAATATTCATTTGCACGCTAGCATCGCCAGCAATACAAATCACTTGCTCATCGGGTAGGGCCATTTTCGCGCCCATCGCCGCCGGCACCCCGAAACCCATCGTTCCCAAACCAGCGCTCGAAATCCAGCGGCGCGGCCCGTTGTTCAAGAATTGAGCCGACCACATTTGATGTTGACCGACATCTGTTGTGTAGTAAGCATCCGGCGCTTGAGTAGCCAACTCCGAAATCACCTCTTGCGGAGCCAAAATGTCTGGGTAATGAGGTACAACTAACGGATAGTCCTGTTTCCAGCGATCGATCCTGTGCAGCCATTCCGCAGTCTGTCCGGTCTTTCCCGAAACTCCTGTTTCCCGACAGCGGCGCAGCAAATCGATCAAAACTTGGCGGACATCTCCGACAATCGGCACGTCAGGGCCGCGATTTTTGCCTACTTCCGCCGGGTCGATATCGATGTGAATCACCTTAGCGCGGGCGGCAAACTCGTCTAATTTGCCGGTCACGCGATCGTCAAACCTCGCGCCCACAGCAATCAGCAAATCGCACTCGGTAACGGCAAAATTAGCGTAAGCAGTGCCGTGCATCCCCAGCATTTTCACCGACAAAGGATGGTTTTCGTCAAAGGAACCTTTGCCCATCAGCGTTGTGGTGACCGGCAATTGGAAAAGTTCGGCGAGTTCCTTAATTTCCTCGTGGGCCCCCGCCGCGATCGCCCCGCCACCTACATAAAGCAAAGGACGTTTTGCTTCCTTCAGCAAATGAATCGCTTGATTTATTTGCCGAGGATTTCCCTTCACCGTCGGCTTGTAGCCCGGAATTCTCACCGATCCGGGTTCCACGGGCAGATAGTCAAATTCTTCTAAACCCACATCCTTGGGCACATCAACCAACACCGGCCCCGGCCGCCCTGTACTCGCGATGTGGAAAGCTTCAGCCACAATTCGCGCCATATCTCTCGGGTCGCGCACTACATAAGAATGCTTGACAATTGGCAGGGTAATCCCGTAAATATCAGTTTCCTGAAACGCATCAGTGCCGATCGCCGGACGGGCCACCTGACCGGTAATAATTACCATCGGGATCGAATCCATGTGGGCCGTGGCAATCCCCGTCACCAAATTAGTTGCGCCCGGGCCCGAAGTAGCGAAACAAACCCCAACTTGTCCGGTAGCGCGGGCGTACCCGTCGGCAGCGTGAGCCGCGCCTTGCTCGTGCCGCACCAAAATGTGTTTGATGGCACCGGTTGCTTCAGCGAGGTAGAGTTCGTCGTAAAGCGGCAGAATTGCGCCGCCGGGATAACCAAAAATATGCTTGACGCCGTGGCGGATCAAGCTGTCAATCAAAGCAAATCCACCAGTTGCACGCCTGACGGTCACTTTAGTTTTTAGTTGCACAGAATTTCCGTCCTTAAACTAATTATGATTTTTAATGAAAGCTTTTATACTACTTTAATCTCAATTAATGAAACTATGAAAATTTAAGTGGTGAGATTTTAGAAAAGATTTCGCGATCGGACATTTATCGCCAGGCCAGAATTTGTGGAACAGCAGAGCAAGAAAAGAAACGGAGGAAATCGCGGTTTGTCTGCCGGTTTACCGCGATATGACGCTTGTATAGCATTAGTTTCGATCGGCATTCGACAAGAAAAACAATGGTTGGCAATGCCAGAACGTCCTAACCGTCAGGGCGGTGGCTATGTTAGAGATCGATCGCAAAAAGAAAGCCCTCGAACCTCTTCCCATTGGTGTCAACAATCGCCTAAAACTCTTGAGAAATCTGGTTTAGAGGCGAGTTTCGATCCCCGTCGCATTCCGGTTAAGAAGGGGGACGAAAGATCGTGCTCCGGTTCCCCCCGACTATCAGGGGATCGGGGCAATTATCGTCAAACAGTAGGCTGGTACTACATTTGACGTTAAGTTGACACCCATCCCCTCTTCTATCTTCCTTCTTCCTTCTTCCCTCTTCCTTCTTCCCTCTTCCTTCTTCCTTCTTCCCTCTTCCTTCTTCCCTCTTCCTTCTTCCTTCTTCCCTCTTCCTTCTTCCTTCTTCCTTCTTCCCTCTTCCTTCTTCCTTCTTCCCTCTTCCTTCTTCCCTCTTCCTTCTTCCCTCTTCCTTCTTCCTTCTTCCCTCTTCCTTCTTCCCTCTTCCTTCTTCCCTCTTCCTTCTTCCCTCTTCCCTCTTCCTTCTTCCTTCTTCCCAAAATTCACACAACATCCTGCAAGACTTTGCGGGTATGTCGCCAAGCTGCCATCCCCATTACCGAGACCAAAAAGCCCAAACTCAGCAACACGATCCGCAAGCCCAAGTCATCGTCGCCGACGGCTTTACTGACAGCATCCGTCAGCGGGCCGGTCAGTGCTAAAGGCAAGCTCAGAGCAATATTAATCGCATTGTTCTCCAAGCCAAAGACTTTTCCCCGCATAGATTCTGGAGTTTTTTCTTGAATCAGAGCTTGCATCGGGCCGTTAATTAAGGAAGCACCAAAACCGAACACAGCGCTCAATCCGAATCCCACCCACAAATGTCTGACAAAGGCAAACATTGCTAATACAAAACCCATCATCAAAAAACCGATTAACGGCAGAGGTTTTTGCTGGAAGCGATCGCCCCAGTGTCCCAAAAAGGCTGCACCGAAGACCATTCCGACTCCCGCTGCCGCCAGCAAAAAGCCAAATTGAGTTTCTTTGAGACCTATTTTGCCTGAAAGAGCGATCGCCAGCACCTGAAGCGCGGCAAACACGGAATACAAAATCGTCAACTGCACCATCGCGTTGCTGACAAGGTGATTGTGTTTCAAATACCGCAAACCTTCTTTGAGGTCTTGCCAAGGATGGACGTTTTTGCCACTGCTGCCGGGATGAGCTTCTTTGATCCGCATGGTATAGATCAAACCTGCTGATATCAGGTACAACCCGCCCAGCAAAAACTCTTGAGAAGCTGGTCCGAAGCTGTGTTTGACCCAACTAAACAGCGGTTCGCCGATCGTCATCCCGACAATGATCCCGCCCATTGTGGACGAGGCGAACAGCGCATTTGCTGACATCAGTCCCTCTCGCCCCACGGCCAGGGGGATGGCGGCCGCTTCTGCGGGAGCAAAAAATTGCGTTACGGTAGAGACCAAAAACGTCATCGTCAACAAAACCACAAAAGCTTTGGGCAAAAACGGCAAAGCTACAATCAACAAGGCTCGAATCACGTTGCAGGCGATCAGCATTTGCTTTTTGGAAAAGCGGTCTACGACGATACCTGCTGCCGAACCAAATACGATCGCCGGCAGCGTGTAGGCAATCATCACCGCTGACAGCATAGAATGTTCCGTATTCTGTCCCGGTGTGTAACCGCCTGTTTTCAGGAGGATAATCAGCAATACATAAAAGATTTTATCCGCCACTTGGGCCAACAACTGGCCCGTCCACAAGGCGAGGAAGGGGCGATTTCTCAGTAGGGCATCAAGCCCGCTGCGGTCAGGGGGAGGGCTGGCTGGGTGCATAGGAATAGTTTAACTGACCGCCTCTGGCAATTATCGTTTTCAGCAATACGTGCAAATCTCCCTCTTCGTAGTGGAAACTCGGAAAACTCCTGTCTCCTGCGTTCTTTTTCTGTTTTAGCAGATCCGTGGTTCCCGGCTTGGGTCTTTTTCACTCTACCGCGATCTGCCCGAGCCGAGAGCGCGCTTTCAGGCAAATGCCATAATATTGTTAAAGATTGGCGTGCATATCATCGCGAGTACAAAATAAGGTAGTATATTTTATAAAATACTTAATCCTAGCAGTGATGTCAGGAACCTCAGCCTAAAGGCATGAGGCTTGAAAGAGAAATCTAACAAGCCATCCTGACGGGCCTAAGTCTTTATTGACTACGTTTTTTGAGTCACGATACCGGAGAATGCGAAGCTAGTTTTCCGCTCTATCGCTTGCAACTAAACAGTCTTAAGGTCACGCTCGACAGTGTTGCTAGCCGGCGCAAGCTCACTAAACATTGGCAAAGCTAACTTTACCCCAGAAATAGGAGTTTGAGGCAACCATACCTCACCGGAGGGGCAACCATACCCCTCCACCCTGCAAGGGGATTCAATTCAATGTAAAGCCGTCCTGAAAGGACGGGGTTTCAACCCTCCGCTACGCTGCGCCCATAGTTCTGATGAAAAGATGTCACGCGATTTAAGTAATATAACGAAGGTACTAACTGTTAGGAGTGAGAAACTTGAAAAAGGTTGAAGCTATTATTCGCCCCTTTAAACTAGACGAAGTGAAAATCGCACTCGTCAATGCTGGCATTGTGGGGATGACTGTTTCTGAAGTTAGAGGTTTTGGCCGTCAAAAGGGCATGACTGAACGCTATCGCGGTTCTGAGTACACCGTTGAGTTCTTGCAAAAGCTCAAGGTCGAGATTGTTGTGGAAAACGATCAGGTTGACATGGTGGTTGATAAAATTATCGCTGCTTCCCGGACCGGCGAGATTGGCGACGGCAAGATTTTCATCTCTCCTGTTGAACAAATTATTCGGATTCGGACTGGGGAAAAGAACTTGGAGGCAATCTAAGATACTGGGGCATTGGGCATTGGGCATTGGTAATTGGTCATTGGTAACTGGTCATTGCCAAGGAAAAACCTCTTTCCTGTTTAGTTCTGATACCTAAGTCTCAATATCCAATGCCACAGTTACCCCCGGTTTTGGCTTTTTTCCTCATTAGGGGTTGACAAGATTCGCCATTTGTGGTATAAGAGCCTGGAAGGCTCGGCCGCGGTGAGAGTGCGATCGCTTGATATCGGGTGTCATTTCTGCAAAAGTCTGTTGCTGTGCGGGTACGTAGAAAATGGGGTCATATCCGAAACCTCCCGTACCGCGAGGAGTGGGGAGGATTTCGCCCCGACAAATTCCTTCTACTTGCAAGGCAATTGTACCGTCGGGACGGGCGATCGCGATCGCGCAAACAAATTGTGCTTCGCGGTTTTGTTCGCGAACCAATTCTTTGAGGAGTCGAGATATCCTGTCAGCATCGGTTTTCCCGTAGCGTGCCGAGTAAATCCCGGGTTGGCCGTTGAGTGCATCTACCATTAAACCAGAATCATCGGCGATCGACCATTTGCCCGTTGCTTTTGCCACTTTAGACGCCTTCAAGCAAGCATTAGCAATAAAAGTTTCGCCTGTTTCCTCGATTTCCAACTCTTCCGGTTTGAGCTGCAATTCCCATCCCAAATCCTCAAGATAAACTTGCATTTCCTTGAGTTTACCCGGATTGCCCGTAGCTACAACTAGCAATTTGCGATCGGTCATTATTTCTCTTAAAACTTACGGCTCCATATTAACAAAAGATGGGGAAAAAGGTTGCAACAAAATTCCCAAAATCTTATCAACATCTTGAATATAGTATTCAATGGGATCGATATAAACAGTAGTTTCCTCCAAAATCAAGAATTTCCAGTTAGTTCCGGTCGTCACCGCCCCGTAAATGCGATCGACCTCACTGTCTTGGTTTTGATTGAAACATTGAGCCGCTACCATTGCGGCCACGCATTGACCCAAGCCGCCAATAATATCTTCCTTTTTTGCCTCAAAAATTGTTATAACCGGAGCACTGATGAACAATTGTTCTGGAGATCCGCTAATAATATAATCGCAAAATCCTTGCAAGCCTCTTTCTGGATCGACAGTAAAATCCTTACCGGAAAAAAGAGAAACTCGTTTGTTTAACAATCGCCGAGCTTCTGCTAAAATCGGGGCAATCAAAAATTCAGAGCGAGCTTTTTCTGTGGAAATAAAAGTTGCTAGCGGTACATAATCGATCAGGATTGTTGTTAAGATTTCGGAGGGTGCAACTGGTTTTGTATAAGCAAATAAATTGCGGCTTTCATCTAAGGTTAATCCAAACTCTTTTGTGACTCTCGCAAGGCTGAAATCGCTGTATGCCATTTGCTTTTCTCCTAAAATTTACCTGATATAGCAATAGTATTTTATTGGTGAGTAAGATTTTTTTTTACGAACCGCGAAGACGCGAAGGACGCGAAGGAAGAGAAGAGAAAGAGTTCACAATTGAGGGGAGGATTTCTATGGCAATACTATTTTATTTATGAACAAGATTTTTTTAACCGCAGAGGACGCAGAGGACACGGAGAAAGAGAGATTTGATATCAAGTCATCCGCGTTGATCTGCGTTGATCTGCGGTTGAAAACTCCGATTAATTATGCGCCCAATTTTTCGCCCAGTTTAAGTTTTGCATAACTTCTTTCAATGTCGCTGCTTCTGAATACAGCCGCAACACTGGTTCGGTTCCGCTAAACCGAATTAACAGCCAGCTTCCGTCAGCTAAGCGGAATTTATATCCGTCAACTTTGTTGCAATCTACAACTGCTTTGCCGGCAATTTCTGTTAAAGGTTTATTTTGCAGCAGCGACAGCAAACGCGACCTTTCTTCCATGTTTGCTAGGTGCAAGTCTATTCTGTCATAAGCTGAAGTAAAGCTTGTTTCTTGTTGCAGTCGGCTGTAAATTTCGCTTAAGTCTTCCCCGGATTTGACAACTGCTTCTAACAAGTACAGCGCTGACAGCAACGCATCTCGTTCGGGAATGTGTGTACCGTAGCCAATTCCTCCCGATTCTTCGCCGCCGACTAAGACTTGGGTGGTTAGCATTCGATCGGCTATATACTTGTAACCGATCGGCGTTTCAAATAATGGCAAGTCGTACAGCTTGGCAATTTTGGGAATTATGTCTGAACCGCTGACTGTTTTGATGACTTCCCCGGTCAAGCCGCGCCGTGAAGCTAAATGTTCGATTAATATGGGAACTAGGATTTGTGAACTGAGAAAGTTGCCGCTAGAGTCAACGGCTGCAATTCGATCGCTATCTCCGTCAAATACAAATCCGATCGACAAACCTGAGCTTTTTCGCTGGTGAGTGCGCATCACCCGAAATAACTGCGACAGGTAGCGCGGCAAAGGTTCCGGTGCACCGCCGCCGAACAGCGGATCTCGATCGCTGTTTACTTCGTGCACTGTTTCTTCTAAAATTTGAGCTAGTCCTCCTGCTGCTGCACCGTGCATTACATCTACAAATACTGTAATTTTGCCGCTGGCGATCGCCTCTTTAATTGCCTCAATATCTACCATTTCCCGCAAGGTTTTGCAGTAAGCCGGCCAAGGATTGAAATTCTCCAATTTGCCGGGATTTGCTGAAAGTGCCGCCGGATTTTCGAGTTTTTCTTCTATCTGTTGAGTAACTTCCGGCGAAACTGAACCGCCAAATCCGCCCTTGACTTTTAACCCTAAATATGCACCCGGATTGTGGCTGGCCGTCAGGACGATCGCACCCAAAGCATTTAATTGTTTGGCAGCTAAACTGAAAGCCGGAGTGGGGGCGTAGGATTCGCTCAGCAGCACGTCAAATCCTGCGTTTTGGACAGCAACAGCCGCTGTGAAGGCAAATTCTTCAGCCAGAAACCTACGGTCGTAACCGACAATTACGGTACCGCTGCTGCCATCGCTGCTGCTGCTTTGTGCGAGAACTTGTGCCGCTAGGGGAGCTACTAACGCCACGCGATCGAATGTAAAATCGTCAGCAATGATGCCGCGCCAGCCATCTGTACCGAATTTAATAGGATTCATTAGTCACAAGTCATGAGTCACCCGTCTATTTTATGGGTTTATCAGTCAATCGTCATCTGATTTTAGATTTTAGATTTTAGATTGTGGAATTGCGACGGAGGATGAATCTGGGGGCTAGTGACCAAATTGCTCGATCGTTAGCCACCAGGAAAAAAGTGATTGGCTAAGGACTAATGACTAATGACTAATGATTAAAAGAATGCGGGTTGGTGGCGGATCAAATTCAGGAATTCTTCGCGAGTTTTCTGGTCCTCTTGAAACACGCCCAACATGGCACTCGTAACCGTCCAAGCACCGGGTTTTTGCACGCCCCGCATCGTCATGCACATATGGCTGGCTTCCATTACTACAGCTACTCCCTGCGGTTCCAATATTGTCTGAACTGCTTCGGCAACTTGACGAGTCAAACGTTCTTGGACCTGCAACCGACGGCTGTACATCTCGACAATTCTGGCTAATTTGCTCAGTCCCACGACTTTTTGGTTGGGAATGTAAGCTACGTGAACTCGACCCATAAACGGCAGCATATGGTGTTCGCACATACTGAATACGCTGATGTCTCGTACCAGTACCATTTCGTTGTGGCCTTCGTCAAAGATAGCGCCGTTGAGGAGTTCTTCGAGGGATTGAGTGTAGCCGCTGGTGAGAAACCGCAGTGCTTCTGCTACCCGCTTCGGGGTTTTGAGCAATCCTTCGCGTTCGGGGTCTTCTCCTACTCCCAGCAGCAGGGTGCGAACGGCCTCCATCATTTCTTCCTGGCCTACTTCTGAGGGTACGGGTACGTTGGATTCTTGACCGTGCGAGGAATTGCGATCGGGTCGAGTGGGGATGCGCGGGATGTTGTTGTCTGCAGTTTGTGAAAGTTTCATGCTGTCAGTCGAGGTTGAGTTCGAGCCATTGGAATCGGTGGAAGATGCAATTGTCATAAGAAGTTGGTGTGAGGGTGAATCGATTTTCGATTTTCGATTTTCGATTTTCGATAGGGGGATATAGCTAGAGATTCAAAGATTGTTGGATTCGAGAAAAATCCAGCAGTCTCAAATCTCAAGTTCACAAAACTCCTGCGTTGGACATGAGGGTGATTTCTTCAATTACTGCACTTGCTGGCAACTGAACTGCGTGCAGAATTGATTGGGCAACGATTTCTGGGGTTAACATGGCGCTGCGATCGAAGTCGGCTTGCACGGTGTCTGTGTCCCACATGGGAGTGTTGACAGAACCCGGACAGATTGCTGTTACCCGAATTCCGCGAGCCCGTTCTTCGGTGGCTAAGGTTTTAGACAAAGCCATGAGACCGAATTTGCTGACGCAGTAGGGGCCCCAGTTGGGGAAGGTTTGGATGCCGGCGATCGAGGAAACGTTGATGATAATTCCCGATCCGCGATCGCGCATCGACGGCAAAACTCCTAGAATGCACTGCCAAACACTAGTAAGATTGAGGTCTAGAACGCTCTGCCAGTCGGCTAGAGACGTTTCCGCCAACGAGCCGGTGTAGCCCATACCCGCGCTGTTGACCAGGATATCTACGGCACCCAATTGAGCTGCGATCGCGCTGATGCTGCTTTGCACTTGCTCAATTTTTGCCAAGTCTAAGGGATAAGCTTCTGCTTTCACTCCCACTTCTCGGGCTGCTGCGGCAACGGCTTCTAAGTTTTCTGACTCTCGGCTAACTAAGGCCAGATTTATGCCCTCGGCGGCAAACGCTAGAGCCGTCGCTTTGCCAATACCGCTGCTGGCTCCGGTAATCAGAGCCTGCTTTGTTGTTGGATGGTTCATCAGAAATATGGGCGGAGCGTAGTGGAGGGTTGAAACCCCGTCCTTTTAGGACGCCTTTACATTGACTTAAAACCTTTGCGGGGTGGAGGGGTATGGTTGCCCCTCCGATGAGGTATGGTTGCCTCAATCTCCTTTCGGAGTAAAGTTAGCACGCGCCTTTGTTTTAAGAGCTTGTTAGGCTGAAAGCACTGTCCCAGTGACCTTAGAACTGTTTAACCTTCAGCGACAGAGCAAAGGACTAGCTACGTATCCCAGGGTGTCGTGACTCAAAAAACGTAGTCAGTTAAGACTGAGGCCCGTCAAAACGGCTTGTTAGATTTCTCCTTCAAGCCTCATGCCTGATAGCTGAGGTTCTTGACTGTCCTAATACTTTCGCTCGGCAACTCCCTCAAGCATTGCAGCCTTCTTCGGCAAATTAGAAAGCTGTCTGCTAGGGCCGATCGCAGTTAATTATGAGATCAACATTAAGAACTGTTAAGCCGGTGTCACCTGAGAAATTATAACACTGCTGACAGATCCGCAGAATAATGAGTTATCAGTTATGAGTTTAAAGTTAAGAGATTTTTAAGTCCTAACTGATAACTCTGAATCGATCGGCTCAAGCAGAAAGTTCAGTGAATACACCGATGTCGCGAAACTTTTGATACCGGATATCGCGCCGCTGCTGACCAGTAAGCTGTGTCAGTTCTGCTAAGTTTTCTAACAAAGCTTGTTTGAGTATCGACGCAGCTTTGAGGGGATTCGAGTGAGCCCCGCCGATGGGCTCGGGTACTATTTGATCGAGAATGCCGAGGTTTTTCAAATCCCAGGAGGTGATTTTGAGGGCCTCTGCGGCCAAGTTAGCTTTGCCAGAGTCTTTCCAGAGGATGGCCGCACAAGCTTCGGGGGTGGCGACGGTGTAGACGGAATGTTCCAGCATCAACAGCCGCTCGCCGACACCGATACCCAATGCGCCGCCGGAACCTCCTTCGCCGATGACGGTGCAGATGATGGGAACGTCGAGCCGAAACATTTCTCGGAGGTTGCAGGCGATCGCCTCTCCCTGTCCGAGCTGTTCTGCTTCTAAGCCCGCCCAAGCTCCCGGAGTGTCGATAAACGTGAAAATTGGCATTCCGAAGCGATCGGCGTGTTCCATCAACCGCAGGGCTTTGCGGTAGCCGCCGGGAGCAGCCATGCCGAAGTTGCGGGCAATATTGTCTTTAGTGTCGCGCCCTTTTTGATGGCCGATGATGACTGTGGGACGCCCGTCTATGCGGGCAATTCCGCCGACGAGGGCCGGGTCGTCTGTGCCGCGCCGATCGCCGTGAAGCTCGATCCACTCGTCGCTAATTGCCTGAATGTAATCGAGGGTGCTGGGGCGGCGCGGGTGACGGGCGAGTTGCAGCCGCTGCATGGGGGACAAGCTGCTGAAAATTTCTTGTCGCAGTTGGGCCGAGCGAGCTTCGAGTTTGCGAATTTCGTCGGTGACATCGACGCCGTTTTCTGTGGCGAGTTCGCGGATCTGGTGAATTCGGGTTTCTAGTTCCGCCAGCGGCTTTTCAAAATCTAGGAGTAGTGGTTTGCGGTCTGAGTTTGGCACGCTGATAATTTCTATAAGGTTTTAATGTTTTGTCGATCGACTATTTCCAGATCCTACCCTGTCAGGGGATGCTGAAAAAGAGGGAAAATCGAAAGTTTTGAATTTTGAATAGTGATTTGCTGCCGGACGCCGTTGAAAACCAGGTGCTTGATGTTCGTTTTGTGGTAAACTGTTATGGCTCAGCTCAGAGTTTTACCCGGAGCTTTCCCCGCGCCCCTATGCCTGCCAACAGCAACAAAAGACCCAATCCTGCTGAATTGTTCGTTCGTACAAAAAGCGACAAAAGTACGATCGAACTCACTCCCTCGGAAGCTTTAACAGCCATTTCTGTATTAGCTGTTGCCGCCGACGGTCAAATCTCAGAAGAAGAAAGACAAACCCTTGCCGCCAATCACCTCCGCTTGTTCAGCTCTTATTCAGGGGAACACTTCCAAGAGCTTTTTAAGAAAGTCCTGAACTTGAGCCGTCATTACAATCCGGCTGAGGTATTTGCAGCTGCTAAAAATGCCCTAACTCCTCAGCTTCGAGAAACCGCTTTTGCGATCGCCACAGATTTAGTTTTGGTAGATGGAATATTCACTCAAGAAGAAAAGGAATTCTTAGTGGAACTTGCCGAAGCTTTAGAAATCTCCGACGAGATGGGCAAAAAAATTATCGAAGTGATGACTATCAAAAATTGCGGTCAAAACTTCTAAGCGCCTCAGCCTATTCGAGCGCTTGTTCGTTTGAAAATAGTAAGAATTATGTCATTTTGTTTTAACTACATAGGCGATCGGCCTCACGCTGAATTTTCCCAACACAAGCTACTCAAAAATTTTTGCCATTAATTTACAAATTGGATGCTCCTGAATGTCTTTAAATACTAGCTCTCCATTGTAAACAACATTCGTCACATAAATCCGGGGACTCATGATGAGGATTCGGAGCTTTTTTTTCGCTCCACCAAAAAATCCGGGGGCTTGTAGCCAGGCTGCTTTCGGTCAAAGGAGGCCTTATAAGCCTCCGTACCCCGAATCAACCACGCCTCTCGATCTCTCGGGGTGGCGGTCTTCTTTGTTCGGAAGCTGCCCAATCATATTTCGGGAGCATCCTGATTGTCAATGTACTTTCTAGGAATTGAAACAGTAATACAATCATAACAATGTGACCAAATATAGTATATTTTAATTAGGTCGAAAACAATAAGTTTAGGCAACTAACCTAGAAGTACAGCCTAAAACCCACTAAACATCAAGCGGTGACGATAGCGACTCACCTCGAACTTCGCCGTCGGCAATACAACTACCGATTAGGCGAGAGATTCAAATAATGGGAAGCGACTAGAACACCTATCAATGCCTGCCCTTTAACTGCATATCGAGTTTCAGTAGAGGGAATCTACAAGAATATTCCTCTAACTAGAGTGCAAACCAGAGATGGTAGACCAAAAGATGGATCTGGTAATCCCTTAACAAAAAAGGGTGCTGTTTTCTCAAACATTGATGATGGTTACGTGCAATGGCAAACTGTACACTTAACTGCCTTAAAAAACACAAAAAGACTATTTCCTGATTACAAAGCCTTGGATTCCCAGGTTTTGCAGGATGTAGTGAATCCTGTGGAAACTTCTTTCTCAAACTTTACGAGCCCCGACAGAAATGGCAATCGTAGAGGCCAGCTTAAATTTAAAGGTTGACCTTACTACAAATCTCTTACTTATCAACAACTTGATAATTTGAATATTATCAAAGATGAGCCTTCAGAGGATTTGTATCGACTACCGCCCAAGTATGCCAAGTGCCAATCCTATTCCATAGACCAATACCGAAAGGATTCAAGGTTAAGACTGAAACGGTTATCCCAGAAGCAGATGGATGGCATATTTACCTAACGCTAGAAGATAAAAAAGTTCCAGTAACGGTTGTATAAATTCAACAGACAGCAGAAAACAGTATTGGTATAGATATAGGGATTACTAATTACGCCTACCTATCCAATAGTATACGAGATGAAAACCCCAGATTTTTGAGAACCTCTGCTGAAAACTTTGCCAGACTTCAAGCAAAGTTAGCTAGCAGGGTTAAAGGTTCTAAGCCCTGGAAAATCCTCAAAGGCAAGATTTCTAAGCTCCATAAATTTGTAGCTAGAGCCAGAATTGATTTCCAATTCAAAACAGCACATAAGTTATTTGACAATTGTCATGTTTTGGTTGTAGAGGATTTTAGTCTTAAGAATTGGAGTAAACGCGCCCCAGTCAAGACTGATATTGAAGATGGCAATTTAGTTTACTTGATTATTTGGTCAGGCGGCGAAGAGTGGTTTGAATAAGTCACTGCTTGATGCTGCTCACGGTCAAATTGCTAATGTCATCAAATATGTCGCTGGGAAATTAGGTAAAAGCGTTGTATTCCTTGACCCCAAGGGAACTTCTCAACCTTGCTGGAATTGTCTCAACAAAGTGCCTAAAGAATTGTCAGATTGATGGCATTCTTGTCAGTGTGGTGAGTTTTGAGATCGAGACGAAAATTCAGCCAAGCTTATCAAAAAGATTGGATTGAATTGTGAAAGTGGCGGTGGTTCTACGTCACTCAAAAAAGCCCTGGCATCAAGGGAAAAAGAAGCCTGCGGTCTAACGGTACTCCGTGAACCGTCTGGTTTGTTCGCGGCGCATACCCTGCGTTAAAAAAGAAATAAAATATGCACAGGACTTAGGCATTTTAATGGTTTGGCGAGGGTTTGAGATTCTTCGCAACACTTGTGAATGACATAATTAGGTTGTTAATGCCTAAGTCAAATATGCAAACTTCCTCGTCATTTAATTCGGCTTGAACCCTCAATCCACCTTAAGCTATAACATCAACCAACATCAGGAATATCATGCAATCTACTCTATTAACCTGTAACGATCGTCCGCTTTGGGATACTTGGATGTCTTCCTGTTATTTTCCGGCACTCACTGTCGCAGATGAAATCGGCCTCTTTGCATTTTTAGAACAAACGCCTGCAACGCTAGAGGAAACCGCCAGCAAACTGGCTTTAGGCATCCGTGGCGCAGAATCGCTGCTCGGATTAATGGTATCTATCGGTTTCCTGACGCAAAGAAATGCCACATTTTATCTTACCGATACGGCGCGCACTTTCCTGCTGCCCGATAGCCAGTATTATTGGGGTGGAATCTTGCATTTGATGAAGAATTTGCCAGTTTCACATGAAACGGTGATGCATGCGATTAAAAACGATGCATCGACCTTTTATTCCAAAAATGATATTTGGGAAACGCATGAAATTGACACTGAACAGGCTAAAAAATTTGCCCAACACATGCACTCTCAAACCATCGCCCCCGCAACTGCGGCTGCACAATCTGCAGAGTTTGCGGGTATGACCAGGCTGCTTGACATTGGTGGCGGGATCGGCACTTTTTGCCTGCCACTGGCTGACAAATACCCGCAAATGAAATTCACCATCCTGGAACTCTCCGTTGTCTGCCAAATAGCCAATGAATTCATTATCACTCAGGGACTGAACAAGCAAATTGATACCGTTGCAATGGATTTTTTCAAAGACCCGTGGCCGCGCGACTATGACGGAATCATCTTCAGCAATATTTTCCATGATTGGGGCAAAGAAAAATGTGAATTCTTTGTCCGCCAGAGTTTTGATGCACTAGAGCCGGGTGGGAAAATCTTCATCCATGAAATTCTGCTCAATGATGGCAAGGATATGCCAAGCGTTGCCACCGCCTTCTCCCTAATCCTGATATTGATGACACAAGGAAAACAGTATTCAGCCCCGGAACTATTCCAGATGCTCAGCACGGCCGGATTCACCGATCTCAAGGTAATAAATACCTATGGCTATTATTCGATGGTGGTTGGCAGCAAGCCCAAATAAGCAGGCGACTACCCATCGCTACTTCCCCCCATCGTCATAGACCTTATCATCCAGATGGAACGAACCAGAGCCAACTTCAAAGGCAATGGTTCGTTCCAAAGCCTTATTCATCTCATCCCTGGCGCTAGTTCAGGCAGATTAAATATAGTTCACATCCAAATCATTAATATCATATCGTTTCCGGTTGCATTGGAATGATAAAGTCAAGGTCACTAATTCCACATTCCCCGACTCCCGACTCCCTACTCCCAACGGACCATCATTCCGGTGTAACCGGAATTGATATCATTCCCCAGCAAGACAGGAGCCTCAAAATATTTACAATACCATTGCGCTGTTTCGGCAATGCCTTGTTCCAACCTGTAGGGAGGATGGCAATTGAGCATCTCGGCAGCCTTTTGCACTGATACCTTCTGATGCAAAATCTCGCTACGATCCGTTTGCACAAACACCGGTTCAATATCACTGCAATTCATGACAGCCGCAATCAGATTGACCACCTCCAGCACCGCCCAGCTTCCCCCCATCGCCCAATTAAATGCCTGCCCCCGCACTGCGGGCAGATCCCATCCATTGTACAAAGCCATATAAGACTGAATCAGGTCTTTTACGTACAGATAATCGCGCTGGAAATCGCCAAGTTTGGGCAGCCGGATAATCGGCGCTTCCCTTTTATAAAAACGGCGAATACTGCCAGGAATGAGGCTGCTCGAATGCGGGTCGCCACCACCATAAATATTGCCAAAGTGTCCGATCGCAACTGGCAACCCATAGCTATGAGCATAAGCCTGGGATATCAAATCCTCACATGATTTTGAGCAATCATAAGGATGGCGACCAATCGATGGCATATCTTAGGTATAAGGAAGATGCGGACTATCTCCATAGGCTTTATCACTGGAAGCAACGATCGCCTTTTCGATCGGGTCCGGGCTATTTCGGCACGCCTCCAGCAAATTATACGTTCCCCGCACATTGACCTCAAACGCAATTCTGGGTGCATTAAACGCCAGCTTCTCAATCGATAGCCAAGCCAAATGAAAAACAGTAGAAATACCGTTTTCCTTAATCACGCGATCGATCAAATCATAGTCGGAGAAATTGCCAATCACATTATGTACCTTATGCAGCAAGCCACTGCCCACATAATGCGTATTCGGGTTCCAGTGCGCCAAAATTGTAGTAACATTCGCACCACTCTGCAACAAATATTCAGTCAACTAGATCCCCGTGAAACCTGAGGCACCCGTCACTAGCACTTGTTTACTTTTAAGGTTTTTTTCTAGCGTAATCCCTCAAAAAAGTAATAAACATACAACATTTTTACATTATCTAGTCTTTACCACAGCCTCTGTCAGTAACGCGCCTGCGAAGAGACTAAGGCTTGCTCAGAAAGAAGCTGCATTATGGCGATCGTCAGATTCATTGATTCCCCAAAACTCTCTTGCCGCATAACTGTGTAGGGCTTGCTGAATAAAAGCAGAAGGCAAGCGAGATAACGGTTTTATTCTTTTTTTGACGCCCGCAAGTGCAAGTTATAGCATAAGCGAGGCTCAAAACCATTGCACTTTCGTGGCAAGTCGCTGGGTAAATTTGAGAAATAAGCGACGCACCTACTATTTTTTAAGCTGTGGGGCGCGAGCTTATTCGCTCTGTAGACTTTTTCAGCAAGCCCTATATATTAGACATAATTTTTCTGCCTAATCTTACTATAGGGCGTTTATACAGACTAACACTGAATAGTATTAGCTTGTTTTTTTGAGCATAAAACCTAGGGAGTAATATTAAAATTTCCGGCCCCTAGAAACCGGGTTTTTATGAGAATTAAAAGCCTTAAGCAGTATTCTCCTAAAAACCCGTTTTCTGCCTAACTCCTACAGTTAACTGTCAACTGTCAACTGTCAACATCAAAATGATATTAATAAAGGTCGGAAACCGTGTTTGACAGAAATATGACCGATTTGCTCCATCTTTTCCACAGTAATTTGATTCCGTCCCCAAGAAAAATTGGTATACAATTTTTCAAACTCCAGCAGCATTGATTCAGCAAAACAGGCAAACAACTGTCGGCCCGGTACATCCATATTGACAATCTTCATAATTTTCCACTCAATATCGAGGGAATGCTCCACAATGCCGCCATTGAGTACGTAAATTTCGGGATGCTGAACCTGAGTTGCCAGATTTTTCGGATAGCCACCGTCAATCAATAAACAGGGTTGCTTCAATGTTTTAGGGTCAATTTCTACTCCCTTTGGCATACTGGCTACCCACACTACAATATCCGCTTGGGGGAGGGCTTCTTCCAAATCCATGATTTTGCCTCGCCCCAATTCCGATTGCAAATCTTGCAATCGTTCTTTGTCGCGGGCAATGAGCAACAATTCTGCTACATTTGTTTTAACATTCAGCCAGCGACACACCGCACTGCCAATATCGCCAGTAGCACCGCAAACGGCTACAGTGGCTTTTGAAAGTTCAATCCCTAATTTGGGGGCTGCTTCTTCTACTTGGCGGCAGAGGATGTAAGCCGTGTGAGTGTTGCCGGTTGTGAAGCGCTCGAACTCCAACTTGAGATTGCGAATTTGCTTAATTTGCTGCAAGTTGAAAGTCTCAAAAATGATTGAAGAAAAGCCGCCTAAAGCAGTGATGTTAATCCCGTTTTTTTGAGCGTGTGCCATCGCATTAAGGATTTTGCGAGTGGCTGCTTTAATCCGGCGAGTGGCTAGCATTTCTGGCAGAAAACAGGACTCCACATAGCGACCTTCTATTTTTTGTCCAGTGATGCTTGTTACGGTGATATGATCAACTATTTGGGGCGGCGCGCTGCACCAAAAATCGAGACCTTGATCGGCATATTCTGGATAGCCCAGCTCGTTAGCTACTGATTGGGCGTGTTCTAAGCTGGTTAAGTGACCGATTAGACCAAACATTAAGTTGTCAAATGAAGGAAGATTGAAAAGGGAAGATGGAAGATGGAAGATGGAAGATGGAAGATGGAAGATGGAAGATGGGAAGATTAAAAATTTATATTTAAAAATGAGTTATCCCCTTTTTAATTTTTAATTTTTAATTTTTTTCCCATTCCTTATTTCCGAATTAACTAGGCGGCGAGGCCTTGTGCTGACATCCGCATGATATCGCGGTTGTTAAAGCCAATGTTACCTAGGGCTTCGCCGTAGGCAATCATAAAGTCTTCGATTAAAGCGTCTTTTTCCATTCCCAAGACCCGGGCATCGTCTGCGACAGCGTTTAGCAGCTTCCAGATGATGGGCAGGTTTTGGCGGTTGGCGGCTTCGAGTTCGGCTTTGGATTCCTCAAAGTGAGCTTGCAGCCAGACTTCCCCAAAGTTGAGGTGGCTGTATTCTTCTTTGACGACGCCTTCGGTGATTTTGCGGGCAAAGTCATCGGCGACGGGGATGTAGATGTTGTAAGCTGCGATCGCAAAACACTCGATAATTAGCGATTGAATCAGCAAGCAAGTTACAATCTGACCTTGAGCAGCGGCCGTTTGGAAGTTTCTATGCAAATCCGAAAAGAACTGCTTGGCAAATGCCATGTCCGGCGTGACTTTGAGATTCCTGCCGCAAGCTTGGAAGCCTTTCATGTGGCGGTTCTCCATCTTGGACAAGCCAATTAACTCTGCTTTTTTGTCAGCCAACAGTTCGGCCAGTGTCAGGTAGTTGTCGTGAGCTTCTTGTTCGCCTTCAATCACAATGGCGTTGATACGGCTGTAAGCATCTTTGTAAGTTTCGGTTTGAAAGTCAATTGTTGGGCTGGCCTCAAGCTGGGGCATAGATATGTAGTCTCCTTATATAAGCTTCTGGGATGTTTGGAAGCCGCTTTAAAATTGGGGTCCGTGACAGTGCACTTTACCTATTTTGAACGCACCCCATCTAAATCAAAGATTATAGCTGAGGATTCTTTCGACAAAGAACTTTTCTTTGGCGATCCGGGAAAAACTGGCGTCCTCAGCGTGTGTGCCGGACTTTTGCCGTCGAACACTCCAGAAAGACTATCGCTAGAATGCTATCTATTTACTAATTACTTGAATTAGTCGTTAGTCTATCTGTTGCCGGGAAATAGATGATAGAAATACGGTCTATGTCTCCACCTTTAAGGGTTTTACAGTACCAACTCTATCTCTAAAATTATATCCTAATCACAACTTCCTCCCTTGGTACTCCTTCTTTCCCTCTACGACATATTATGTTGTTGTATGGGAATCTGGGAGGCGATCGGGTTGGAGAACCTCACAGGCTTATTATTTTAGGTTAATTCACAAATTTATGGGTAAATCCTTTGACAGGTCTCAAGCGCTGGAATTGCTGAGTTTTATTTTTTTGCTGGCGGGGGCTGCGCTGGTGCTGCTGCCGCTGGCTGCTGTATTTTTGGTTTCGCTGTCACCATCGGGTGTTGGTGTCAAGCCCACAGCCCTGACTTTGGCGAACTATCAGGAGGCTTGGCGACGGGGTAATTTTTTGTTGGCATTCTTTAATTCTACTCTAGTGGCGATCGCAGTGACTGGTTTTCAGGTTGTGACTTCTGCTTTGGCCGGTTATGCTTTGGCCAGGCTGAAGTTTCGGGGGCGGCAGGCCCTAGTTTTGGGGGTTTTGGCGACGCTGGCTATTCCGTTTCAGCTTTTGGTGATTCCGATTTTCTTGATTTTGAAGTGGGGCCATTTGCTGAATACTTACGGGGCGCTGATTTTGCCGACGGCGGCTAACGGTTTTGGGATTTTTCTGCTGCGCCAGTATTTTATGACTGTTCCGGTGGAGTTGGAGGAGGCGGCAATGCTGGATGGGGCTAACCGCTGGCAAGTTTTGTGGCAGGTGATGTTACCTTTGGCCCGCCCTGCTTTGGTGACGCTGTTTTTGTTTACTTTTATCGGGGAGTGGAACGATTTGTTTAAGCCGCTGGTGTTTACGACGCGGCCCCAGTTGCGGACTGTGCAGTTGGTTTTGGCGGAATTTCAGGAACAGTTTACTAGCAGTTGGCAGTTGTTGATGGCGGCGGTGGTAATTGGAACTGTACCTGTGGTATTGCTGTTTTTGGTGGGTCAGCGGCAGTTTATTCGGGGGATTGCGGCGACGGGGATTAAGAATTGAGTTTGAGATGCTTCGCAATTAAGTTTGTAGTCATAGGTTGAACCATTCTCAAGAACAGGCAAGATGCTTGTTCCACCAATACTAAATGTTCTTGTGGAACAGGCATCTTGCCTGTTGCTGACATTGGTGCAAGATGCGAGTTTGCAGTCACTCGGCGATTGAAATCGCTACTATACAAACTTTCGTCCACTCCGAGCCCACAAGCGAGATAAAGGGGATATCAAAGCTGTATTACGTGAATCTATGCAAAAGCTCGGTTTGTTCTTATTTGTCCTATCTTTTCTGCCCTGGCTGGTAATCTTGTTTGTGGTGCCGTTCCTACCGCTGGACATTACCCAAAAAACTACTTTATCTGTCGTTCTAGCTGTTGGGGCAGAAGTTTGTTTTTGGATTAGCGTGGTGCTGTTGGGGAAAGAAGTAGTTACCAAATATCGGCGTTATTTGCATCCCCGCTATCTTTGGAAAAAAATCAGAAATTTCAACCGCAGATGAACCGGAATCGACGCAGATAATGAGCCGGGATGTTGGCGTTTATCTGCGGTCAAGGTTGAGCTATTCACTGAAAATTTGCAAGCGAATAGAGCGTTCTCCGTCTCCGAAGTCCACTTCTATCTTTTCTCCCGAAAGAGTGTCCAAGCATCCCAAAAGCAACCGCAAATTGGGTGTGCTTGCTCCTGTATCCACGTACAATCTATCTGCCAAACTGCCTAAGCGCTTCCAAATAGTGTAGAGTTTGACTACTGTTTGTTCTAGCTGTGCGGCTTGTTTTACAACGTCGGCGGTGGTTCCCAAACAGCCGACTCGCAAAGATTCTTCTAAGGCCATTTCCATGTCTAAGTGAGGCTGATTGAGAGCTTGCACTTGGGCGGCGGCGTCGAGATATTTTGATAAGTTCTTGGCGTCGGAAGTTAGCTGTTTGACAGTATCTACGTCGGGATTTTCTGCTACTTCTTTTTGAATTTCGCTTTGGTGAGATGGGGAGAGTTTCTCCATTTCTTTGACTAAAGGAGCAAGGTAGCGGGAAGGTAGAGAACCGGTAGATGCTTTTTCTTTGACTTCTTCGGGCAATAATTCTGAGTTCATTGCCATCCATTCGTCGGAGAGTTGTTTGACTTCGCGGCGGGTGATGCGATCGCCATTTGCTGCTGCATCTGTTACCATTTGCTGGACTTCGGGAGATGCTTTGGCGGTTTCTACAAAGGCTCTTTTGCTGAAGTTTCTAATGGAATCTGGGTCTAAATCTCCTTGCTGGATCAGAGTATCGGCACTATTAGCTAATTCTATCAAAGAATAGGCTTGACTTTTGCCAATTTCTCTTTCTTTGAGCCAGTTCAAAAAGCCTGTGCCGCGTCCTTCGCCGCCTTTTTTTTCTCTGTCTCGGACTGTTCGGAGAATGCGTCCCCGCCAAATGTCGGTTTGCAAGTCGAAGCGATCGCACACTTTCCAGGCATTGTCAACTTGATTTTCAAAGTCAAAGTCTGGTAGTTGTTCGTCTTCGGGGTCTGGCAATTGGAAATTGATATCGGTAAAGCCGTTGAGGGCTTCTGCAAGTTCTGCGGGATTTAGGGGGACTTCAGCCATTAGGAAAAATTTGTGTAGTGCAATAGCCGGTTTAAGTGGGAATTTGCACGGGTTGACAGTTGAGACGCTACCTGTAGTAGTCAGGGGGGCTAGGCTCACCCTACTAATAGAGTTTTTGTGCAAGTCATATTATTATTGCACGATGGAGGGCGATCGGCGAAAAGATACTCAAAAAGACTCCGGGCACGCCCCTGATGGGACTTGAGGCGAGTGCTGGCTGTGGGGGGATTGAGTTAAAGTGAATTAGGATATTATAGGATGGGATTACCTACTGTACTCGATCGCTAATTTTGAGAATATGCTCGTCAGCCTGACTATAATTTAAGTAGCTGAAAACTCAAGTTAATTTATGCCAGCTAAAGATATCTACCACAACGAAGTTAAAAATGCCTTACTCAAAGACGGTTGGACAATTACGGCCGATCCATACTTTATTAAATATGAGGATGCCGAGTTATATGCTGATTTAGCAGCAGAAAAACCGATTGCAGCACAACGTCAGGGACAAAAGATAGTTGTTGAAATTAAGAGCTTTGTTGGGCGATCGCTAATGTATGATTTTCACGGCGCACTCGGTCAATATATGGTCTACAGAAATCTCATTAAACTCACAGATCCAGAATACAAGCTATATTTAGCAATTGACGATTTTGTATACAAAAACTTTTTTCAACGCAAGTCCATACAATTAATTATTAATGAAAATAAGCTGTTGTTAATAGTAGTTGAAATGGAAAAGGAGGAAATTCTGCAATGGATCGACTAAAATACTATCGGAGTACGATCGAAAAAATATTGACTGAATATTATGAACTCGGTGTCAAGGGAGGGATGGCGCTAGATGAATTAGAGACAGACAGCCGCCTTGCCTTTGACGAAAAACGAGATCAATATCTCTGGTTTCGCTCTGGTTGGGAGGAAAAAAAACGGATCTGCCACATTACGATGTATCTTCGTATTAAAGATGGCAAAATTTGGGTGGAAGAAGATTGGACAGATTTGTGTGTAGTTGATGATTTACTAGCAGCAGGAATTCCTAAGAGCGATATTGTTTTAGGGTTTCACAATCCCTCTAAACGGAAATTGACGGAGTTTGCTGTTGGTTGATGCTATAAGTGCGATCGTCCGAGAGGAGAAGCTGCGGGGCGATCGCTATCTTCTGATGCTAGAATTAAGAACAATCGAATAAATAGAGTAAAAATATGACAATTTACGATCTAACTTCGGCTAAAATTACCCAACTGCCAGAGTCACTTGTTCAAGAAGTGAATGATTTCATAGACTTTTTGCTCCTCAAATATAACAGTGAATTGCCACAGTTAACTGAATCCGACTTTTCTGACTATTTAAAGAATTTAGAAGCCTACGAAGAAAAGTTAGCGCGAGGAGAAATTCAATGGTAGGGGCTTCATCAGTAAATGTAACTTATACCAGAGGAGATGTCATATTGTGCGATTTAAATCCGGTAGTTGGTACAGAGCAAGCTGGCATAAGACCTGTTGTCATCTTACAGATCGATCGTGCTAATGCAGTAAGTCCTCATACTATTATTGCACCGTTTACTACTAAGATTCGTCGCGCTCTTTTACCTTCTCATGTATTTGTGCCATCTGGAGTTGGGGGTTTAAATCAAGATTCAGTGATACTTTGCGAACAGATTCGAGTTATTGACAAATCTAGGGTTATTAGGATAATCGGTCATTTAGATGACAATTATATGGATGGGCTGGCAGTAGCCCTGCGTGTGATTTTAGGTTTGTGAGCGATCGCACTTCGTCATTGTAAAGATATGGGGCGATCGCTATTTTGAGATGCTAAAATTGAGAGCAGTAGCTAAAGGAAAAATGTCATGTCAGAACAAGACATCGCTAAGATCATTACGATCGAACCGGGGAAGCGTGGTGGCAAACCCTGTATTCGGGGCATGAGAATTACGGTTTATGACGTGTTGGAATATCTTGCATCTGGGATGACTTATCAAGAAATCCTAGATGATTTTCCCTATCTCACGCAACAGGATATTTTAGCTTGTTTGAGTTTCGCGGCTAAACGAGAGCAGTTTATGTTATTTGTTGGGTGATGAAACTACTTTTGTTAGATCAAAATCTTTCTCCCCGTCTTATCAATCTCCTTGCTGACATTTATCCGGGTTCCGTTCATGTCGATAGGATTGGATTACCTACCGCACCCGATCGCGAGGTTTGGGATTATGCTCGTCAGCATGACTATATTGTCGTTACCAAGGATGCGGATTTTAGCGAATTGAGTCTATTGTTGGGATTTCCTCCGAAGGTAATTTGGATACGACGCGGAAATTGCTCGACGCGGGATATCGAGGCGCTACTAAGAGAGAACTATGATGCGATCGCAGCTTTAAGTGACGCTCCTAATAGTGGCATTATCACTTTGTTTTAAGGAAAATGAAAAAATAACTACTACCTCCCTGCGTGAAATCATGCCCCAAGACTTCTCCGGTAAAAATCTCCGAGGCCGCAACTTCAAAGGTGAAAACCTCACAGGTGCAAAATTCATGGGTGCAGACATCCGAGGCGCAAACTTCACCAATGCCCTCCTCAGAGAAGCTGACTTCACCCGTGCCAAAGCTGGACTCCAACGTCGCTGGACAATTTTTCTAGTAACTATCTCGCTATTTCTATCGGTAATATCGGGATTGATGTCAGGCTTTGCTAGTTTCTGGGTAGCAGTTTTTTTCATTCAAGATAACATCAAACGGTACACCATTATTCCCGGTGTAGTTGTGTTGATAGTTTTGGCAATCTTCTTTATGGCTACTATCTGCCAAGGTCTAGGGGCAGGGGCAGGGGCAGGGGCAGGGGCAGCGTTAGTGGCAGTGGTAGTGGCAGGAGCAGTGGCAGTGGTAGTGGCTGCGGCAGGGGCAGGGGCAGGGGCAGGGGCAGGGGCAATGGCAGTGGCAGCGGCAGTGGTAGTGGCTGGGGCAGCGTTAGCGGCAGTGGCAGCCGCAGGGGCAGTGGCAGTGGCAGTGGCAGTGGCAGCGGCAGTGGCAGCAGCAGGGGCAGGGGCAGGAGCAGGGGCAGGGGCAGTCGCAGGGGTAGTGGCAGGGGTAGTGGCTGGGGCAGTGGCAGCGGCAGTGGCTGGGGCAGCGGTTGGGGCAGGGGCAGGGGGGGGGGCAGGGGCAGTGGCAGTGGCAGGGGCAGCGGCAGTGGCAGCGGCAGTGGCAGGGGCAGTGGCAGGGGCAGTAGCAGTGGCAGTAGTATTAGCAGGACTAGGTATTTACATTGCTTGGCGTGCCCTGGCTGGGGATGAGAAACACGCCTTTGTTCTCAAAATTGCCATTGTCTTTGCCACTACAGGTGGCACTAGCTTTCGCAAGGCGGATCTAACTGATGCCAATTTCACTGAGGCAACTCTCAAAAGTACAGATTTTAGAACAGCTAATCTCACTCGCACTTGCTTCCGAAAGACAGAAAAACTCGCTCGCGCGCGAGTCGGTAAATCGATATTAGCTGATACTCGCATCCGAAAATTACTCATCACTGGCGATGGCTACAAAAAATCCTATGTTGGTGCGAATCTCCAAGGAGCAAACCTGACAGGCGATGTTAATCTCAGCTATGCTAATCTCAAGCAGGCTAACCTCAGCGAAGCAACTTTGCATCAAGCTAATTTGGAATTTGCAAACCTGACTGAAACTCAAGCCTTAGCAACAGATTTTACAGAAGCTTATGTTACAGGTGCTTGTTTGGAAGCTTGGAACGTATCCGCTCAATAAATCGGGGTAACAGCAAAAAAGAAGGTTCACAATCTAGGCACAGCATGGTAGAATATAAAGC
>NZ_JAUBTO010000090.1:0-33845 GCF_036702495.1 Microcoleus sp. C2D2
GATTCTATCAGACCTATACTTTGAAGTTTCTCCCATTGATTGTCGGGGTCAATCAGCTCTTTGATTTCACTTAACATTAAATGATGTCGGATTTCTGAGCGACCGTGATTGTTCTCTTTCTAGGGGAGAATAAGCTGTATGTGTAAATCCTGAAAATCCTTGACTAATTAGACCATAGCTCACCACAGCCACTATGCCATTGTCAATTTTTCCAAGTCGCCCTAAATATTGTCTAGCTACATAATCTGTAGCTTTTCCCTTCTTTGGATCTCCTGTTTAATCAATGATGAGAAAAATTTTTCTCTTTTTAACAAGTTTTAAGCTTAATAACAACTTTTAAGATTAATTCAAGCCTTTGCCTTCTCAACGCAGAAGCCTCCCTGGCGTGATGGGGTAAGAAAGTGATGCAACCCTTGAGCATTTTCTAGCCCCATTATCTCTGCAATGGCTGGTAGTGTCTTACGTTTAATATCAGAAAGTAAACCAGCATGAAGATGTGTAAAAGCTTCAAAGCTTCTGACTTCTGAAAACAGATTTCTGTAAGAGCGACAATACTCATCAATCAATTTCAATGTCGAATTAGCTTCGCGAGGCTTAACCATAGACCCAGCAGTGGTTTGAGAGATTTGGCTCTATTATACTCTGCCGCTTAGTGACAGAAGAGGGGTATGTAGTAAATCGTACAGAAGTAAGCTTTCTAATATCTTAAGCTTCAACGATATTTCGCATACAGGATTATGCACACTACACAAGAACGATCGTGCAATTCTGCGTTTGTATTGCCTCGAAACTGCACCTTTAGTGGAACTGATTGGAAAGCCCTTGCGCCGTTTTGGTATCCGATCGCGTTCTCGCATGAAGTCACGGATCGACCGTTTGCCGCAAAGCTGCTCGATGAACGTCGAGTGCTGTTTCGACTTTCCGATAGCTCGATCGTGGCAGCACGGGATTTGTGTTTGCATCGCGGTACTCCTCTGAGTTTGGGATGGGTTGAGAACGATGAACTCCAATGCAAATATCACAGCGTCGGCTACGACAAAAGCGGTCAATGCACCGGTATTCCCGCTCAACCGGATGCCGCAATTCCCGCTGGGCTGAAATTGACGACCTACGCTGTCACCGAACGCTATGGTTTAGTGTGGGTAAGGCTCGTGGATAACGGTTCGGTGCATTTTCCATACTTCAGGAATGGAACGATCCAGATCCAGACTATATTCAGGTTCTGCCAGCCAGCGTGGCTTACGAAGCTGCCGCAGGTCGTCAAGTCGAAGGCTTTCTGGATGTGAGTCATTTTGTGTTTGTTCACACCGAATCCTTTGGCGAGGGCGAAAATCCAGAAGTGCCAGATTATCCCGTTGAGCGACTACCGCACGGGTTTCGCGCTGCGGGATGTCAGCACTGCGAGCAACTATCCGCACAATCTAAAGCATCTGAGTCCGCCTGGGTTTAAGTGGCGTCGATTGTTTGAAGTGTGGCTGCCGTTTACAGCGAAGTTAAGCGTTACCTTTGGGAACGGGCAGTTACACATCCTGAATGCTGCCTGTCCGGTTTGGGCCCGCAAAACGCGCTTGGGTAGTGCCCAGAGGCCACAATTTTGACAAACATGCACCGCGGAAAGACACGCTGGACTTTAACCATCAAGTGTTTGGCGAAGATAAGGACATTGTTGAAGAACAGTATCCCGAAGATTTACCTCGCGCGCTGCAAGATAAAGTCCACATTGCCGGGGATAAAAGCTCGATCGCCTATCGCAAAAGATTGGCAGCATTGGGTCTAGGACGATCGTTTACCGCCTAACTCCTATCTCAAGTAAATTTCGCAGGTCCAAACCATGAGCGCTGATTTAGAATTTCAAAAACCAATTCCACCAAAGCAATCCTACACAGGTTGGCAAGCAGCACTGGCAGAGTTCTTTCAGTTTGATTTCTACAGAACCAATTTCAGAACAGAGACGCTCGCGGGTATCACCACGTTCATGACGATGGGATACATCTTAGTCGTCAATCCGATTATTCTGTCAAACGCGATTTTTCTACAACAGCCTGGAGATTTGTTTTCGCAATTGGCTGTAGCAACCGCTGTGGCGTCGGCAGTTGGAACCTTCTGCATGGCAATTTTAGCAAACTACCCGTTCGGGCTCGCGCCTGGAATGGGAACGAATGCCTTTTTTGCTTTTTCAGTTGTAATCGGACTGAAAATCGATTGGCGGTTGGCGCTGTCATGCGTGTTTGTTCAGGGATTAATTTTTATGCTTCTGACGTTGACAGATGTACGTAAGTTATTGATCGCGGCAATTCCCAAGTCGCTCAAGCACGCAACCGCAGGTGGGATTGGCTTGTTTATTGCCTACATCGGGATGTCAGGAGATGTTGTTAATGGGGGGGCCGGATTGATTGTAGCAAATCCAGCCACAAAAACGGCGTTTGGTAGCTTAGCAGAACCGAACACGCTACTGGCTGTGGCGGGTTTAGCGATTACAGCCGGATTGGTGGTGCGGCGCGTCAGAGGTGCGTTACTATTTGGAATTTTTGGAACTGCTATTTGGGCTTGGCTGTTCAAGGTTTCACCCCCACCTCAAGGATTTTTTGCGCTGCCGTCACTGCCAAAAGACATTTTTGGTCAAGCATTTCTGGGAATTGCTAATCTGAACTCCGAGAATTTTATTGACTGGATTGCAGTGCTATTTGTGTTTCTGTTTGTTGATATTTTTGACACCATCGGGACGTTAACGGGTGTCGGAATGCGGGCTGGTTATATCGGACCTTCGGGCGAGTTGCCACGTGCCAATAAAGCACTGATGGCAGATGCCATTGGCAACACAATCGCTCCCATATTCGGTACGTCGAGCGTGACGGCTTATGTTGAATCGGTCGCAGGCGTTGTCGAAGGCGGTCGAACAGGGTTTACCGCTTTAGTTGTGGCAGGATTATTTGCGCTGTCGCTGTTTTTCATTCCGGTGTTTAAAGCGATTCCGGCTTTTGCAACGACGCCGACGCTGGTGATTGTTGGCGCGATGATGTTGGCCGAGGTGAAAGAAATTCCCTGGGATGATATGTCGGAAGTGATTCCAGCTTTTTTAACGATTTTTCTGACTCCATTAACATATTCGATCGCGGAAGGGTTGTCGATCGGATTTATTGCCTATCCGATTGTGAAAACCTGCCAAGGTAGAGCCAAGGAAGTGTCTGGGGGAACTTGGATCGTGGCGGGTATCTTCGTGATTCGGTTCATCTTTATGTCGCTGCGGTTTCATCATTCAGCAGCCTGAGCCTGCTCAGGCGAGATCCAACTGCTAGGTTTGAATCACTTATATCAAGTTCGATCTCCCTGATATCTTGCAGCAATGTCAATCAGGGAAATTTTCGTGGGGTCGGGCGGGTTTATCCTCCCCAACTTTCCATCACTTTAATTTCTACCTCGCAAGGAATCGGAGAGAGAAATTTATTCCCGGCTCTCACCATACATTTTTTAAGCAAGGCTTTAACGGGCTTTACTTCTTCGATAGGACACTCTATTAAAATTTCATCGTGAACCACACAAATCAGTTTAGCATCCGTGCAGCTTAGAGGTGAAAAAATGAGAGCAAGAGCGAGTTTAGTAATGTCAGCGCTCATTCCTTGAATTGGGTTATTTAGCATCTCATTAAGCAACGGTTTAGTATCTTTTGACCATAATCTCCTTCTGCCTAAGACTGTGCGACTTTCTCGGATACCTCGGCTCCAGGCGCTCCGAACTTTGCCGTGAAATTGTTTGATACCTGTATAGGATTCAAAAAACTTCTTGCGAAAGTGTGAAGCTTGTTGCAGCGTTAAAATGACTCCATGCTCTGCTTGAGCCATATTCTTAAATTTCCTAACTCCCATGCCATAAATTAAACCGAAGTTAATGATTTTGCCGAGCTGTCTGTCTTCGACAGTAATTTCAGATAAGGGTTTTGCTAGCACCAAGGAAGCTGTGAGAGAGTGCAAATCTTCCCCTTTGGAGTAAGCTTTGACCATCGTCCGATCGCCCGAAACCTTCGCCATGATCCGCAGTTCAATCTGGCTGTAATCGGCTTTCAGCAGGACGTAACCGGGTGCAGCTTTAAAACACTGTCGGGTTTCCTTATCTCTGGGGATATTCGTTAAATTTGGTTCTCGACAACTAAACCGTCCCGATCTAGCACCAATCTGAAACCAATTGGGATGGATGCGCCCTGTAATAGGGTGAATGTGTTCTGGCAAACCCAGAGTAAAAGTGTCGATACGAGTAGATAAGCTGCGGTATTCTAACAGTGCTTGAATAACAGGATACTCGCCTTGCAAAGGAATTAAATGTTGAGAGCTAGTGGAAGTAACAGGAATACCTTTTTCTTGCAAAGCCGCTAAGACTTGCTTGGGAGAGCGAGGATTAATTGTATGCGTAAATTCTGGTAGCAGAGAGATTTGTTGGTGAGGATTAGGTCGATGGAGTTGCGAATTAATTTGTTTTAAAAGAGAGTCGCGTTGATGACAGAGCTTGACTCCCAAAACTCTCCACTGTTCTCTATCTAAAAGCATTCCGTTGAGTTCCATAGAAGCCACCGCAGGCAGACAGGCAAACTCTAGTAAAGCAGTTTTCCAAAGCTTAGAAGCTTTCAGTTTTTGTTGCAGAGCAGCAGCCAGCGGGAGTAAGATTGCAGCATCGGTAGCAGCATATTGCAGTTGAGCGAGTGTTAAGTTTCCCGACCAATCGCTAAGTTGCTGCGTTTTGTCGAGCTTTACTTTCAGCAAATTCTCAGTGACAGATTCTAGGGACAGATGCCGTTTTAGTCCAGCCGTCAGCACTCGGTAAGCTAAATAGGTATCGAAAAAGGGTTTCGATGGTTCCAGTCCGGCAAAAGCGAGCATTTGCCATTCAAATTTGAGGTTGTGACCTACCTTCAGTGCAGGACTGGCCAGGAGCAAGCGTAATGGTTCGAGGGAAGTCGGTTCAATTGCCCATAAATCTACAATGATTACTGGATGGTCAGGAATGGCAAGTTGTAACAATCTAATTTTGGCTTGGTAGGGGTCAAGCCCTGTCGTTTCGCAGTCTATACCGATGATTTTTGCTGGTTGGAATGGTTGAAGGGCTGTTTCAAGATTGAAAGCAGTATCGATTAGTTGGTAAGGAGTTTTAAGTGTAGCTTGCAACTGAGATTTTTGATTTTTATCGGTTAAAATAGTTGGAATAGCTGCTAATATTTCAGGCTTAAGGGGCGGATTAGCTCTCATCATTACTTTCGTTTCCAAAGGAGAGTAAAAGGAGCCGGGGCTGTCAATACCTGTCCGGTGTTTTGAGTAACGCTTGAGGATGTCTTGTGGAGTTAGCGGTTTCATTGCACGATCGCCAAAAATTTTCAAAGCTGCGATCGCGATCGCGGTTTAAAAAATAAACTCGATCGAGTTGAAGCAGCGCAATCTTGACCAAATAATGAGTAACAGGAGTAATTGGGGTAAACCCGAGATCCGCGCCGTCAATCGAACTGACAATTATCGCAATCTTAACAATCCTGAAATCGGAACAGATGCGGCAGCAAACGACAGCAGCAAAAACTCTCCAACTGCACGTAAAAAAACCTTTTTTATGTTATATCCAAGATAAAATTTTTCAGGGAAACCCTATAAGCGAGCGCACTTTACAAATCCCGCTAGCGAGCATAAAAACGATTACTTTGGAGAAAATTCATTGACTGTAATTAGCAATCTTTTTGACCTACTCTATTTCACCAATTGTAATTTAGATCGACCTTTAATCCGCGATTCAAAAATTGTCATTCCCACCCGTCAACTCGGCTTGCTACCAAATCATCCACTTAATCCCCAAAATGAAATAACTTTTCTGCCAAAATCTTACCTAATTTTCGATGGAGTCAAAACATCGGTACGCCAATTAACCGGATATGTAGAAGAGCCTCCCGGCTGCCATGATTTCAAGCCTCTCGAAAAAACCTCTAGAACAGTTATAGATGATGATTTTCCAAATGTTGGTAAAACTGTCAGCTTATTTGGACTAGAAGGTGTTTTTGAAAACCCATTAGAATGGGTGGATTGGGAGATAGAAAGTGCATCATTTTATTTGATAGAATATTTAGCATATGACAGTAATTTACCGAGTTGTGGATAAATATAACTAAATTTATTCTACAATGATACTTATCAAGCATCAATTTGATGTTCCTAAATCCAGTGAAAAATGTTGTATTGTTGGGCAAGCAATTGCTTTTGAGGCAAGCACAGTTAACGTAACTTAAAAAGTAGTTTATCGAAAGCGCAGACAAAGATGATTAATCTGATACAAGAGCGTGCTACCAAAGAGCAACTTGAAGAAATGTTGGAAATCCTGAGCAGTTATATTAAACTGGCAGTGGATATCGAACGGGGAATTTTAGCTGGTGGTGGAGAGCTTCACGCTGACTGCGAAGCTGTATTGCTGGAAAATGGGAGCAAGCAAGTAGATATTTGGGGAGCAGATTGGTATCCGCTGACACAAGAAGTAGGTTATGAATCTCTCATCAATATCCGCCCCCGCCAAAACAATCGTTCGATGGAAATTCAAGATCCGATGATTCGAGATCGAGTTGCTCAGATCGTTCAACGGCTATTAGGAGAGTTATGAGAGATTGGAATGCTTTAAAGTCACGCTATTTGCGAGACGAACTGCCGGTTCGCCTGGGAAATTTAGCATCAAATTTAGCGCGAATCAAATCCCGCTGTCAAAATACAGCTCATGGCGAAATAATTGAAGATTTACTGCAAGAAAGCAAGCTGTTTATTGAATGGACTGCTGCCGATACAGAGATAGAAATAGCTGCTGAGTTAGTTGAGTTGCAGGTTCAGTTAGCTTGCTGGCAGTATTCTTGGGCTGAGATTCGATCGGACGTTCAGCAACGAATGAAAGTTGGGGAACAGGTAAAGATTTGGTCGGAAAAAGTGCTAAATATGTCGGGTTTGTTGGCTGCGAATTAGACAAGTGCGCGATCGCTCTTGATGCGCGATGTGCGATACTTTCTCTAAGAGCGATCGCGTTACGCAGTTGCAAATTCCGTAAGCGGACGCAAACGCGGTGGATGAAAGGCGAGGACAATATCTTCACAAGACACCGCTTATAAAAACCTAGGTAAACCTGGGTAAGCTCTGCGGTATAAGCTTTAAACGTTCTTACAAGCGTGCTTGCGCTTCCTCGGTGTCGAGGTTGACCAAGAAACTCCAGTTAGAAACGCTATAATAATCACAGCGACGTGATATTACAGCCGAACGTTTGATCTTTTTATTCAGTTGGTTCCACTCGCTCCAAACGTGCTTTTCCGGGTTCATCTCGGAATAGGCGGTTAAGGAGCGAGGTATTTTTTCACTTAATTTCATGGCCCTGCGAGCAATCACCAGTGCAGCCGATTCGTCGCTGGCTAAGCCATACATTTTTAGGTATTTCACCAAGCCGATAATACTTGAATAAGCTGGATTGACTGCAATTAACTCAATTCCGCGATTCGACAAAATAGAACTGAGTTGTTTGTAGAACTCGCTATACGCCCAACCCGATAACATCCGGGCATACTTTCTACCTTTCTCCCCTAGAGATTCCTTTTTTGTTGAGAAATCAAGTTCTTCACAAATTACGGGACATTCAAACTCCGTGGCTTTTGTTGCTAGTTGCAAGCAGGCATAAACAATCTGAGCCTGCTGCTTGCCATTCGGTAAGCCCATCTGTAATGGAATCTGCCCTTTGGCTTTGAGATTCCCTTCAGTATCAACATACGCCCACCCAATAGAACCAGGATTCATATCGATACCAATGCAACCGTACATCCTATTTCTAGAAACTTGATTCACAGGCTTGGGAGTAAATTGCACGGCAATAACCCACTTTTCGCTCTTACGGTAGAAATGCCAGGTCTTAGCCCCGCATTCTGGCAACCTGTTTATGTTGCGACCAAAATTACCAACCTCAGAAGACACAGTTTTTCCAAATCGTGACTCTAAGCACTTGGGGACTCTAAAAGTTATTTTATTCCCATTCCACTGGGAGACTTGATTGCCAAAAGACTCGTCTTTAGAGCCGACGACAAAAATATCACCGTGAGGGACGACGACTTTGATTGGCTTGACTCTTAAGTGTTCGATCCTATTCGTTAACAGGGTCAGTCTACGCTTTTTATTGTGTATTTGAAAGCGTAAACTCTGCCAATTGGTAGATTTGTATTGGAGCGAGCAAGCTATGGGAAAATTACAACCTGTCTTTGAATTATGCCATTTTTTCTTGGCATAAAATTTACGGGCTAATGCCAACTTACGTTCGGCTTTCTTGAGCCATGCACTAATGGATTTAATCTTTCCTTCAAGAGTCTTTGTGTGTAAAATTCTGTGTTCTTTAGCCCCGTCTACACGACCTTTGGCCGCACTGATTACGCCATTTGCATGGCGCTTATTGATGCCGTAGGTTTGCTGTAAGTGTGTGTTCCAGTCGGACTTCTTGAATTGTGTACTTAAAAGTAAGTGGTTGACTGTTTCAATACTTGCAGCCCTGAAAATTGGGGCGTAAGCTTCCAAGAACATCTCGAAATCTGTAAATCCAAGTTCGTTGAGTTCATCTGCTGGCGTGGGCAAGCCTTTACAATAAGTTAAGGTAGCCATTGATTCGACCTCTCAATGTGGTTGCATCCTAGTATATTAATCGCTTCGCGCAGGATTGGCAAGTTTTTCAATGAGTTTCTTTTATTTCCGAAACGTCGCTGGCGAGGTCTTTTTCAAAGGTTACACCTTCTCTTTGATCGAAATCATCAACGCTAATTAGTCTGTTCGTCAATTTACCGAGAATTTAGTAACTAAAACATAGGTAAATCTAGGTAAAATGTCAACTGCTGTTAACCCCCGCTTGCAGTAAATCGGTTGCGATGCCGTCCTCAGTCCGGTCTTCTTCAATCCAGATTTTTCCATCTTTCAGGCGAACGTGGATGACATTGCTTTTGATGCGATTATCTTGATACCAACCCATTTTCATTAGAAGATAATGCTCGCGAATTGGGTCTAGCAGCAAGAACGCCTTACCTTGTCTAGCTTCTAACGGGGTTGTCACCCCCCCAGCTTTCATAGAGCTGCCCCCTCCAAATGGAGGGGGTAATTTTTACTGAACGAAATCGCTCACAGGGATGAAGTTGCCAAAACTAGATGCGATTTAAGTTAAAACTATTCACCACATAAACTAAGAAAAACCATGCACAATTCATCGATCGAACCTAATTCCGGCTATAACAACTCCGGTTACGAATCGCAACCCGATTTGACTGTCGGTTACTCATCACCTAGGGAAGTTCGTCAAGGTAATTTTGACGACGCTTACCAAGAAAATGTTTATGATTTGTCCAACTTAGCAGATACTCCTTGGACAGATTCAGCAGTCCGGTCGAATCCACAGTTGGAACTGGAGCTTGATTAAAGAAAAAAGCGAAGATCGAGAAATGCAGTCCTGGACGCATCAACTCAGAAAAAATAGAGCAGCTTTCTTTTTCGCGATTTTAGTTAACATCAAGAGGATTTCCATGAACAGTCCCAAGCCGTTAAAAAAATCAAGCCAGATAGGCTCTGCCTTAATAGCTGCCAGTACACTCTGCCTAATTTTTGCTTTCATCTGCATTACTTTCTTAAGCTTTCCATTAATTGCTAGCGCCAGTCCCTTACCTACTAAAATTTGGGAAAAAGAACAATCTAGAGTTTTGCTGCCAGATTGGAACCAGATTACCTTTAGTTCCCTGCCTGCGGTTGCTAGTTCGGGAAGTTCTGGCGGTCGAAGCTGGCAAGCCGGCACTTCTGTTGACAACATCTTGAAGCTGGGGGACATCAACGATGTAAAACCTGAAATTCTGTCTTTGCAAGCAATTGAACAATTGGCACTAGGGGATATCAATTTAGAAAATATCAGCTTGTCAGCATTTCCCTTAGCTGGTAAGCAAACTGTCGGTCACTTGGCTGAAATTGTCCCGAATCTGGGCCAATTTCAATTGAGCAATGTTCCTCCAATTGCTTCTTTATCTTCTCAAATAGCCGGAGTGAACCCTAACATCAGCAAATTACCAATTGGTCAAGCTATAAAACAAGTACCGCAACTAGCGCAGGCAAAACTTAACCAAATTGACCTATCTGAGTTTGCGATCGCCCAAATCCCCAACCTTAATAGCGTAAATTTAGAACAGTTCTCTGGCTGGTCAGAGGAACTCATCAGCAATATTCCGCTGCTGAGTCAAGTCCCGCTTTCTAGCTTTCCGGTTCCTATTGCGTCCATTGGCAGCACAATCATGCGAATTGACATGATTTACAGTCGGTACGAGAGCAAGCGCAATAACACAATTTCCGGTTCTGATGTAGAAGGATTTGCGGTAGCGTGCGAGAAAGATTGCGCTTATATCGAACTCGACGACATGGAAAACGCCGGTCGCCGCGCCACAGGGCCGCTAGAAGGCAAGCAGTGGATTAGCGGCAAATACCAGGAAGTGCGAGGCGGTTCTGGCTGTTTGACCGGTTGGGAACCGACGGGCCGGCATCCTTTTGGGGAAGTGTTTAAAGTAGTGGTAATGGAACCGTCAGAAACCAGCGATACTGTTGACACGGCTCTGTACTTCAGGTTTAGTTTGCCCTGCGGCAAATCGCCTTACATTATTGGCCCGGTTCCGTTTCTCAGTTACAGCGTTAATTCGCCTATGTTTGTCGGTCGATTGGAGGGCGGTTCTTCTAACAGTATTTCGCGTTCAAAAGGCGTAGTATCCGAAACAAAACCTTCAAAGCCACTGAGTTCCAATCAAGCTAAAGAAAACACTTTACCAACTCAGCCTCTACCTGAATCGAAGCGAGAGTGCGCGCGCCCCGCGACTTACGTTAGCGGTGTGGATGTGGCTTCATTAGGGGAGGCGTTAGCGAAACTTTCTGAAGGAATCACCAATTTGGAAAATGCAGCCAGTGCCGACTACAAAGCCATTGGGGAGATGGTTTGTACTGAAGGAGCTCGCAACTGCGGGCGGGCGATCGGTCGCTATCAGTTGATGAGTTACCGGGAAGACGTGCAGCGTGCTGTCAGTTCAATTCCAGGGGGGGCTAACTTTATCCTGAACGTCAACAAAGGCCAAAACCCTACAAGAGAGGAACTCTTCCAATATTTTCCTCCTGCTGTTCAGGATAAAGTCTTGCAAAATTCTCTAGCTGAGAACTTAGTCAGCAGCCAACAGGAAATTGACCCTAAAACTGGGCAGGTATTCAAGGGCGATCGCTTAATTGAGCGAGTAGCGCAAAAACACTTTGGGGGTTCTGGCAGTAAAATTGATGCCAGCTATTCCAACATTTTAGGCGGCTACTCTCTCAAACAGTACGGGGAAAAAGTTCGAGAGCTTTATAACCACAATACCAGCGACAATTGCCAAGCTAATTCTGGTGACAGCAATGGCATCAGCAACTCGGTCGGCTCCGGCATTACTTTAAATGCTAGTTGGAGTATTAAGGTTGCGCCCTTCCTCAGCTCTTTTTTGGTGGGATTGTGGTTTTTAATTCGACTTTTTCATAAGCAAAAGCAGCAAACTTTTTTGATACTAATCGGTTTGGGGATAGCAGTTACTCTTGGCACGGCTGCGCTCTCCCATTGAACCAGGGGAAAGAGGAGGTGGAAAAGCAAGGTATTAACAACTCTAACAACCTTCTCCGCAATCAGGACGTTTTTAATTGCTGAAAGCAGTGATTTTATAGCACTGATATCAATTCCGGTTGTATCGGAATAATTGGGAGCATCTCATATTGGTAAAAACACTTCTTCTCGCTCCTTCCTTCTGACTCTTTCCTCCTGACTCCTGGCTCCTGGCTCCTAACTCTAATTTTGGGCTTGGCTGCTTTCATTGAGATGCTCCCGAATGATTAAACCACAGAGGGCACAGAGGACACAGAGAAAGAGAAGAGAGAGATAATAATTCCGATGTCAACGGATTAGATATGACTTCTAAGCTGTGCACGATATAAATTGTAGAGTCGTTTTGTATTCCACGAAGTCAGTCATAAAAATTGACTGTAAGATTTAGACATACAACAGCTTAGTTCAGCAAAACAATCTCTATTTTATTGTCTTTTTCTTCTGCTTTATTGTCCTGTTTTTTCTTTTATTTTGTAGGATGGGAGTAACAAATGGTTAAACAAAATAGAGTTAAACAACAAACAGCAGGCACCCAAAAGATTGTCAACCCCCCGGTTTGGTTAAATCAACTTGGTTACTGGTTTCGCATTGGTTTGACAGTTTTTACCGCCCTGTCGCTATTATTGGGGACAGTTGCTTGCACGAATTCTAGTTCAGCAACAACCGCACCAGCTTCTTGGCAACAAGCTTTGCGAGTCACTCCAAAAGAAACTTTAACCCTAATCGTAAAGGAACACAGCAGCCTTCCAGAACTCAAAGTAGTGGCTGGGCAAAGTGCAGCGGCGGAAGCGATTAAGAGAATGCGAGTGTGGCAAGTTAATGGCTCGGTAGGACGGCTGAACCTTTATGATTTCAATAATTCCGCTCTGTGCGGCACAAAAGGCTGCCTTTATGTTGGCTACTTAATTCCTAATGATTCAAGTCAAATGCCAACAGAAGTATTTGCAGCTTATCTCGACCCCCATAAACCGCCGAAAACTCCTTTGTTTAAGGCTGACAGTTCCTCGCACGAGGGTTTGCCTTGTCTAGGAGTGAATCAGCTTTCCAAAGAAGGCCGCCGCCAGCTTCAATTTTGCTACGACGGCCTTACCTATCAACTTGCTGATAGCCAGCTTTTCAAAGATGGTTAGTCTTTAGTAGAGGGCGGGTTCATCGAAGTCAAAATCTTCTTCTGAATCCACCTCAACTTCAACCTCAGCCGCCTCGGAAAATTCATCTAACTCCTCTAATTCTGAGTCGGTTCCTCCTTCAACTTGTGCAATTTTGCGAGGGGGCGACAATTTACCTCGACCTTTGCGGTTAGTTACGCTTTCTGGCAACGCCTGGACTTCAGGTTCCGCACCAGCAGCTATAGCTGGCAACTGGGCATCGCTAGCCTCAATGAAGCCAGCAATGCTATTGTGCAGTCCCCAAATCAATTTCTTTTGTGGTTTTTGACCGAGAAATAGCTTGTGAAAATTAGCATCAGTTGGTTGAGTAATGCTGTGAGTTTTGCTGCAAAAGGATTTATTTTTGCCCTCCCCTTCTTTCAGAGCTCTAAACTCGATATTCAACACTCCCAAAGAGCGCCACTTGTCATTTTTACCGCTGTAATCTCTCCCAAAGCAATCAGCAAAGGCCCGTTCCAAATTGCGGTAAAATTCTTCTCTGGCGCTCTTGAAACTCCAGAGGGCTACATTCTTGAAGCGGACGACAATCGGTACCTGATGCAGGGGTTGGTTTTTGGGATTTAGAAAGATGAGAGCGTGTTCGGAACACACTTCCTGCGTCTTTTTATCGAGGGAATCGCGATATTCGTCGTAAAGCCCAATAAAACTACCTGCTAATTCTCCATTTTCTTCAATATCTTTGTAGCGGATGTACTCAGGCACAAAAGCTAATACCAACATTCTCGCTTTTGGGAGCAGTAAGCCGGTCACTTCTTCGCTTAGTTCGACCGTTGTCAATTCCTCAACATTAGGCATTACGTGCCATTCCGCTTTGACAAGCTGGTCGTTCGGGAGCAAAATACCTGCTGGGTTATCGTTAATCACGATTCCATAGGGCAAAGAGGGCTTGCGAGTTTGGTTGTATTCACTGTTGAATAGCTCCGGATCTATCTCGTAATAATCAGCACTCTTGTTCTTTTGCGTGTTGGACTTTCCACTAGAATTCTGTACTGTCTTACTGGGAGATTTCGCGTTATTGCTTCTTACCATTGTTTACCTATTTTTGTCATGGTCTCCCCCTTGAGGCGATAGCCGCTATCTGAAATATTTAGTTTTTTAAGATGTAAAAAAAATGAACAATTTGCAATTTTTGCCTAAAATTAACAAAGCTACCTTAGTACCAATGGCAGTTCAATCTCCTAAACGTTCGTTAACTAGCATAGATTTTGGCGGATTGTTGGGTCAGTTTATGAAGCCAGAGGGACTGGCAATGTTAGGGCTAATGGCAGGCTTACTTATTGCTTCCAAATTAGTTGGAAATGGGAAGGGTAAAATTACCTCCGGGCGGCTCTGCGGGACGGCTGAAAAATTGGCAGCCACAGGCTCTGCCCTCAAGCAAATGAAAGAAAAAAAACGACAGCCCGTTACTTTGTGGAGCGGTACGCCGACTTATTGGTTTAAAGGTTGTCAGGGATTGAGTGCTCGATTGCAAACGCTATTAGGTGCAAATCCGACGGTTTGGTTTCCCCACGCAGAACGCGGAACTTTGGTCATTGGTGCTCCGGGTTCTGGCAAAACATTCAGCGTCATTGACCGCATGGTTGAAAGTGCATTCCAGCAAGGTTTTCCTGCCATTATTTACGACAAAAAAGGAGACCAGATGAAACTGCTTGCACCCCTTGCAGTGCGCTACGGCTATGATGTGCAAGTGTTTGCGCCAGGGGAAGCTTACAGCGGCACTATCAATCCTCTGGATTTTATGAGAGATGCACAAGATGCAGTAATGGCAGCAGAAATTGGACAAGTTATTGCCCGAAATGCTAGTCCGGGGGAGAGTAAAGGCAATGAGTTTTTTGAGAAAGCAGGCGAGTTGATGGCGAAGGGTTTAGTGCAGTTGGCAAAAAGCAGTCCTTACCCGGATTTAGCTTTTGTGTACGCAATTATTCAACTCCCAGATTTGGTCAAGCGCATCGACCACGCCGTTCACCGACCCGACGGTCATCCCCTCAAAATGGACAGGTGGATTGCCTCTAGTTTTTCGCAGTTATTAAGTTCAAAAGATGCTGAAAAAACTGTGGCGGGCATTAAGGCAACCGCAGAGGCAACCTACTCCAGTTTCATCCAAAAAGATTTGCTGCGGGCATTTATTGGTCGCAGCACCATTCCGATTGCTTTAGAAGGCAAAAAGTGCATTATTTTCAAATTAAATAACAAGTGACGCACTGTAGTGGGGCCGCTGTTAGCTGCTGCTATTCACTTATGTGTGGTGTCTAATTTGAGTCGGGTACGTTCTGACCCATTTTTGTACTGCTTAGACGAGTTTCCGTCTCTCAAGTTCGACAGAATGGATCAGTGGGCTAACGAATATCGTTCTGCTGGCGGCGTACCGATTGTTGGCATTCAATCGCTCAATCAACTCTATAATCTCTATGGGGATAAAAAAGGGGCTGCGATCGCCAGTGCTCTGTCAACTCACGTCCTCTTCAACCCCGGCGATTTTGAGACAGCCGAGAAATATTCTAAGCGGTACGGGGAAGTGGAAGTGCTGGTAAAAAATCGATCGACCGGCAGCTCGACGGGGCAGCAAACGAGCCGTTCTGTCAACTGGAGCGAACAGTTGCAAAAGAAACCGCTGATTAGTCCTGACGAAATTCTGAGGTTTCCTCAAGGCAAGTGCGTCATCACTTCACCGGCCTACGCAACGGGGACGGAAGCTTTATTTCCCTACCCTCTCAAGATTCCGGTACGGCCCGGCGACATAAAGCGAGCTAAAGAGTCTGAACAACTGTGGGACAGCAGCATTAGACCGCAGCTTGAAAGGCGGGCGAAAGCTTTATCAGTAGAGCAGCAGACGGGTAAACTGCTCAATATAGATGAAGAGCTGGATCAGCGGATTCGATTCGCTTACCAATTGCTGCCACATCCGAACGATCCAGAAGAACCCGTGACTGTGGCTGATGTTAAGTCGCCTGTTAATGCTGCTGGTGCGAACAGCGCGGCTGGGAAAATAGCGGTTGGCAATATTCGGAAAAAACTCAAAACTCTGTCCTTTGGTGGCGATAGATGATGGAGCAAACTAAACAATTTTTTGCTGACATTTTGATTGTTGACGATATTCCCGCTAACATTCAACTACTCTCTCAATTGCTAATTGAAAACGGTTACAAAGTCAGGAAGTTGATTAGTGGACAGCGAGCTTTAAAAGCAGTAGAGTTGCAAGCGCCAGACTTGATTTTGCTCGACATAAAAATGCCCGGTATGGATGGTTATGAAGTCTGCCGTCAACTTAAAGCATCTGAAGCTACTTGTGATATCCCTATAATTTTTATCAGCGCTTTAGATGACGTATTTGACAAAGTAAAAGGGTTTGAGGCTGGCGGTGCCGACTATATTATAAAACCTTTTGAGCCTGTTGAAGTGTTAGCGCGGGTATCTGCCCAACTTAAAATGCAGCGTTTACAGCAACAACTTCGCTGCGCTAACGTGCAATTGGCTACACAAAATGTTCAGCTCAGCCAGGAAATTCAAGAAAGACAGCAAGCAGAAGCCAATTTAAGAATGCTGTTGCACGCTGTTTCGCACGATTTGCGATCGCCTCTATCAGGAATGTCGCTACTGCTGCGAAGTCGCCTCAATGATGCTGGCAGCAACATTGTTATTGATAGGCGGACTGTGGAGGTTATGGTGCAAAGTTGTTTGCGCCAACTTCAGTTGATTGAGTCACTAACAGCAACACAACAGTTGGATGTGAAAAGTGCTTCTTTAGCCATGAAGCCGCTGTCGCTGCCTGCTTTAGTCCAAAATATTCTTATTGAAAGATTACCAATTCTCAACCAGCATCGAGTCAAGGTTAAGCAGCTTTTTGCAGCCGATTTGCCTTTAGTCAATGCTGATGCCCAGCAGCTCTGGCGGGTGTTTGGCAATCTGATCGACAATGCTGTTAAATACAATCAGTCTGGGTTTATTTTGACTGTAGAAGCTAAAAAGGAAGGTGAGAGGGTTCGCTGTACGGTTGCAGACAATGGGGCAGGAATTTCTCCTCAGCAATGTGCAAGATTATTCGAGCCTTATACGAGGGGAGTTGGAGTTAGTTTAAGGCAAGGGTTGGGATTGGGACTTTACATTTGCAGGCAAATTGTTGAGGCTCACGGCGGAGAGATTGGCGTTGATAGCGAATTGGGAAAAGGAGCGAGGTTTTGGTTGACATTGCCAAAGTTTGAAGAGTGATAGGCTGTCAGAGACGGTAATTTTTGAGAACTAAAGTTTATCAAATACGAGCGCCTATTTGATAAACTTTAGAAATGAAATCTTATGACGCCATTTATTCACAATCGCGCCAGCAAAAAATGATCTCGAAGAACTGCTACCCCCACTAGGAACAGTTAATCTCGATTGCGATGTCACTTCTTAAATACGCAAAATTAGCGTTTCCTTCAGTTCGACTGCCGTCACTCTAGAATATGCAGAGACCCTAGGAGTTTTGGGAACAATGGCAACTGCAACATTAATCTTTGAACCGTTTAGCAACCCGGTTACAGGTGTAGGAAAATGTCACTTTCTTAACTCTAACGACTAAACCAGGCCCAAACGCAGTGCTTTAACGGCTGCCTGGGTGCGATCGCTCGCTTCAAATTTAGCTATAATCATCTCTACATGACCTTTGGCGGTGTGGACGCTCATGCCTAGCCCAGCGGCGATTTGTTTATTGCTTTTACCCTCCACTAGCTGCTGCAAAACTTGCATTTCCCGTTCAGTCAGCTTGATATCGTCATTCGCATAGCTATCGGATAGCGGCGTTTTGAGATTTTGCAGCACGCAGTCGGCAATCTTATGGTCTAGGTAACTGCCACCTTCTTGCACAGTTGTAATCGCTGCTAGAAGTTGTTCTGCGTTAGTGCCTTTAACGCAGTAGCCGTGAGCGCCGCTTGACAAAGCCGCCATTACCTGAGTTGGATTGCTGTGGTGGGTGAGCATCAGGATGCGAGTATGCGGCAGTGCGGCTCTGATTTGCTGCGCGGCTGCAATACCGTCGATTCCGGGCAAGTCAATGTCCATCAGCACGATGTCTGGTTGGTGTTGCAGCGCGGCACTGACGGCTTCGTTGCCGTTAACAGCTTGGGCGACTACTGTTAAATGGGGTTGGCGATTGAGGATATGCTGTAGACCGAGCTGCATCATCGGGTCATCTTCAACTATGAGGATGGTTTTTAGTTGGCTTGTTTTTGGTTGGGTGGCGGTAATTGCAGTCACGGCTAAAATTCCTACTACATTTTATCCATTCTATATTGTTTTTCCTCATATTAAAAAGTGTCATCCTCCTATGGAGAGAATAAAAGTATTAATTTTTGGGCAATTTCGTCGGCAACAGGGTGGATGTCTCTCGATAGGAGGATGGTAATAAAGTCGGTTCTCCTGAGTTTTAGGTGAGCATAAAAATTCTCGTAATGCGAGCCGGAAAGTCCGCGCGAGAGGCTCACACTACCGTTTTCACCACAAATTCAGGAGACCCATACAGTCTGAACAAATTAGATCGACACTTCGTTGACTTCATCCAAATTAATTTCATCCAAATTGATAGCTGTTGCTACTTCCTTTGGTTGAGCTCCTAGATAACCATTGAGCTTGATAACTGTTTGTTCTGTCTCTCGTTCAATGGTAGTCAAAAGCCAATTTTGAGTTTGTCGGTGTTGCTTGCTGTTCCAGGCAAACTGAACTTTTTTTGCTGGTTGAGTCGGGTGCAGTGCCAAAATAATCAGTTGTAGCTTGTGAGGCTCGATCTCGAAGAATTCGGCAGCTACCCATAACTTAACTCGGTCTTGCCAAGTCAGTACAGGATGGCGAATCGCCCACTCAAATAGTTTGGGCGTCCCTTTGACTAGACCCACATTTGCACGGACTTGTATCACTTTAAATGGAGGAGAAGGGGAAGAATTTTCTTCTGTCACTCCCCTTTTTGTTCGGTCTAGTTTTGTTTGAATTGGAATGTCAACAAACAGTTTTCGCTGCGGTAAAAACAGTGATGGCGCTAGTTCTTTGAGCTGGAAAACCCACTGCTGGAACTGGGGGTGACTGTTGAGAATTGGCTCGACAGGTAATCCCATTAAAATTTGCTTGACAAGCAGTTGCAAGCGTTCTTGCAGATAGGAAGGAACAAGAGGTGGCTCTTGTAGTGGGCTAGTATGAATAGTTTGATTGAGGTCGGACAGAGTAAGGAGGTACATTGCTCAGAGGATAAAAGGCTGAGCAATAGCGGCGATCGCCAGAAGTCAGGGGGGGAGTGGGGAATGAGACAGTGATTTTTCCGGCTTCTCAACTGAAAACCGTAAGGGTGCAGGCTGCTTGTTACCAACTATACAAGTTTGGCTAAAAATGCTACTGATGAAGAAATGATATCGGCAATATCATCTGGATCGAGGGAATAAATCTTTGCTAAAACTTCTTTTTTAATTTTTTCAGAGCCTATCCTCTTGCTGCCACTCACCTGACCGATCGCCACCTCATCCAAACCGCGTTGATAAACTGATAGGGATATTTCTCCATCCAAATAAAGTTGCAGAGTCTTGGTACTGCCACCGCTTAACTTTGCCAGTTGCCGAAAGTTCTTAGAATCGGATTCGGGTATCGTTTTTCCTTTTAACCACCGATATATTGTTGAAAAATCTACTCCGATAGCGGACGCTAAAGCGCTTTGAGTCCAGCCTTCTTTCAGCAGCAGCTCGATCAACTGAGTCAGCCGCTTTTGGCGATCGAGTATAAGAGAAGACACAGAGCTAACAGTCACAAGTACTTACCTGACGCTATTACAGTACACTATTTTACTTTTTGTAACATAGAAACCTCTTCGCTACGGGAGGGATTGAGACAGGATCTTTCGAGAATCAGATAAATTACCTAGGATCCGATAAATTACCTGGCACTATACATCTATTTAACGGTAAAGTCCTTGTACTTGCAAGGTTTGAGCAATTTTTTGACGATCTCATTTTTGACTGCCCCTGCTGTATTTTACGCCCTTTCTACAAACTTTGAGCAATCAAAGCCTAAATCGATTATGCCACCACCCTTGCATTATGCAATACTTAATCTTGCACCGCGCAAAACGGACGGAACATCAATGTCATCCTCCAACACAGTTCCCGGTTCTGATGCACATAACTTCTCTGTTGTTCGCAGCGCTGAACTCACTGCCAGAGTTGCACAGGACTGCCAGCTAAACAAAGCCGACGCTAAAGATTTGTCTGCCCAGAGCAGTACGCTCACTGATGCTGAAGCATTAGAATTAAGCAGCTTGGAAGCGAAAGTCGAACGGAGCTTGAAAGCTTTCTGGGAAATAGGGCAAGCTTTGCGCCATATCCGGGATCGCCGCCTCTACCGACAAGGTTTCTCGACTTTTGAAGACTATTGCACTAATCGGTGGGAAATGTCTCGTCGCTGGGCCTACCAACTGATTGAAGCGGCAACCGTCTATGAAAATGTGCGCCATGGCGCACAAATCCTTCCCGCCAATGAGCGCCAAGTTCGCCCTCTAACAGCACTACCCTCCCAAGAGCAGCCTAGGGCTTGGGCCCAAGCCGTTTCTACTGCTCCTAACGGCAAACTTACGGCTTTTCACGTTGCCCGAGTTGTTGAAGAACACCAGAAAAAAAATTCGAGGAATAAGTCTAACAACGAGAACAGTTCCAAAAACCAACGAACTCTTTGGGCCAATCATCCATCGTCAAACCGTGAGATTTCAGCAGCCACTCAAGAGAATGCTGAGGGATTGGGAGCAACATCCAGTCAGACAGAAACTCAATGCCGAAGCTGCTGGAATTGCTATCATTGCAGTTTTGAGCCTGTTCAAGACGACCCTCACAGTTTTTATTGTCAAAAGCTAGGCAAACTAAGCTTTATTGAGAAAGATGGTAACGAACGAGGATCTAAATGTAAATTGTGGCTCGATCGATGGATCGAGCCAGAGTTAGTCAAAAAGGCAAAACGAGCCCAACGAGATACTTTTACCTTAACTCTACAGCTCCCGATACACCTGCAAGCCCAGATGCAAGATGCGGCTAAAACTCAAGGGCTGGCTGTAGCAGATTGGGCGGAACAAGTCCTCAAAGCAGCAGTTTCTACAATCAGTTTTGCTTCTGAAGTCCAGCCTAATCATAACATTACGCCCGCCGCCACAAGTGAGAATTAGGTACGTATTGTAAAACTTCATTGAGTTTATAAGCAATTATAAACAATAATGGTATTATATTGTTGTGAGTGTTGAACAAGGAATACGCATAGCCCAAAAAACGCAAGTCTCAAATGCAACTAACAGAGAGGCACATCATTAAATCAACGGAACACCGTTTCGCCCAAATTGACGAACTAGCTTTCAAGTCCAAAAACCTCTACAATGCCGCCAATTACGTCATTCGTCAGAGCTTTATTTATGGATGGGGTTATGTCAGTTATAACGAAATGAACCGATTGATGAAGTCTCACGAAGCATATAAGGCTTTGCCTGCTAAAGTAAGTCAGCAAATCTTGATGGTGCTAGACAAGAATTGGAAATCGTTTTTTGAAGCCGTTAAAGCTTACAAAGTTGATTCTTCAAAATTCACGGGTAGCCCAAAATTGCCAAAGTACAAAGATAAGACTAAAGGGCGAAACCTTCTCGTCTACACGATTCAAGCAATTAGCAGCCAACAGTTGAAGAAAGGAGTCATTAAACTTTCCGGCACTGAACTTTCAATTAAAACCCAACTCAATCCCAACCAGATTTGTCAAGTTAGACTGGTTCCGAAATGTGATTCCTATGTGATTGAGGTAATTTATGATGCTTGTACTGAGCGTAGTCGAAGTGAACCGGAGTCCACCATCAGCAATGCCAACTCTGTAGCTAGTATTGATTTGGGGCTGGATAATTTAGTGGCGTTAACTTCAAATCAACCGGGATTTATCCCTTTGTTGATTAACGGGCGACCATTGAAATCGATTAACCAGTTTTACAACAAGCGGAAAGCACGATTGCAATCCCAGTTCAAAGGGAATCGCAAAACTTCGCCCTGCATTCAGCGCTTAACTCGCTGTCGCCATCAAAAAGTTGACAATTACTTACATCATGCTAGCCGTCTAATTATTAACCTTTTGCTCACCAAGCAGATTGGGACGCTAGTAATTGGCAAGAACGCGCAGTGGAAAACAGAAATCGAGTTAGGGAAGAAAAACAATCAAAACTTTGTTAGTATTCCTCACTCTCGATTAATTGAAATGTTGGAGTACAAAGCTCGGTTGGCGGGAATCACAGTAATTGTGCAGGAAGAATCCTACACATCCCGCTCCAGTTTTTTAGGTTTAGACCCAATTCCTGTTTATGGAAAAACCGAAAAAGAGCCTGTGTTTACTGGTAAGCGGATTAAGCGGGGTTTGTACAAAACATCGACTGGTCAGCTAATTAATTCCGATGTGAATGCAGCGTACAATATCCTCAGAAAAGCAATCCCAAATGCGTTCCGCAATGGGATAGGGAGCTGCGTAGTTCAGCCGAGGCGGGTCGATCCGCTCAAAGTGAAAGGGAAGGGGGAGGGACTTAACGCCTCCCATGTCATGCAATAAATGACTATACTTTTACCAGCTATTGGGCTAGAAATCGTCCAAATTAAACAGCGTAAATTGGTGAGGCGATGTTGTCGTCTTTCTAGGCCGACGTTTGCCCTTAACAACTTCTTGAACTACTGGAATTGAGTGAATTGATGTCTTCTCATTCAAGTCAATAACTTCTGAGCTTTCTCCTGAACTTATTTCATGTTCGACTGGATAATCAGTATCATTTTTAGCCTGAGATTCGACTGGCTCAAACCACTCATTGTACCAATAAGCAGCGTTTATTGATTGGGGTCGATCGCTACTTAAAGTATTGCCAAGGAGCAAATCAGTTTGACCCAACCACCAAATCGGAACAGCCAGCCAAGGTGAAAACATATAAAACTGAAACAAAGCGCATTTTAACAGAGTAGGGTCTATATCTTGACCGATACCGCTCAGACAGTAATTCGACTGTGTTAACATTAAAGCACCCGTACCGCAAGCGGGTTCATTGAAGCTGGAAATTCGCTCTGTCTTATCACCACTGACTAACTTAGATATGACCTGACACAAAGCTAAAGGTGTCGGATAAAATCCTGAACTTTTTTGAGCAGTCTTTCCGCAAATTTGGGGTAGCAGTCTGCCCATATAATCTTCAGGATACAGCATAAGAATTGACAGGTCAAACATCTGATAAAGACGCATTGATGCACCTTCACAGCCGGCGGGTTCTTTGGGTAAAATCTTGTAAGCTGGATGTCCGAATGCGAACAAAACCCAGTCCAAGAAAAACTCCAAATAGTCCCAAGCTGACCAAGTTTTCCATTCTCCATGTTGAGGAATGCAATTGAGAGTGTTATCTAACATGGCTTCTGCGGTAGGAGAATGCTGCCATTCAATTTGGGGAATCGGTTCTGCTGGCAAAGTCTCCTCAATTACAAATTTGGGTAAGTTTTCGGGTTTTCTGTTCTCCAGAATGGCTAGCATTGGCTCCATCTTCCACCGCATCCAGGCATGAGCGGGGACAGCTTGACACAAAGCCCAATAATCCCACCTTCCCCATAAACATCGGTCTATTTGTGCGAGAATTGTTAAAAGCCAGCCATGCTTTAAATCTCGTTTTAGGTTGGGGATTAAAGCTTGCTTTTTCTTTTGTTTATAGGGTTGATTTCTGAAATGTAACAGCGTTGACTCTCTAATTTTGGAGTCAATGATTGGCAAGACAAGCTTGTTTTTCATGAGTACAAGTACGAAAAATGCACCCCTAAAAACCGCAGTAGCGGTTCGCACAATTCTATGTTGATGCAAGCAGCGTCTTGTTTAATAAAAACAGTAAAAAAAATTGGGAATACAGTGTAGCTTTTTTGTTTGAAAAAACCTACACTGTATTCCCCGCTCCCATTTTCCCTATTTCTCTCTCCCCATTCCCCTTTCTCAGCCGTCTATTCCACCAATTTTTTGATATTTAAGGAGTAGAAAATGCTTCGCACAGCAGCAGCCCCACCTGCTTGAGTAAAGCTTTGTTACCATCAGGGCATCCCGACTGAATCAAACATTTAGGACAGCCAGAACTGCAAGAACAACTGCGGGCTAACTCAGCAGCCGCATGAGCTAATTGAGGGAGAGAACGAAAAATAGCTTCCGAGGTTCCCGAACCCCCTTCGGCTAAATCGTAAAAGAGTCCTGCATAGTCATTTGCACCTCTCTTCTCTACCAGAAAATTCACATCATTAGGTGAAGCCAAAATAGTCAGAGGTAAAGCTGCTAAAATTTGATGACCGAAACTGTGAATAGCCAACAAATTCGCGGGGTACTCCCACAACTGCTGATATCCGGGAGGAATCGGCTGTTGAGACTGAAGCAATTCCTGGCGAGTAGCTGTTACTACGTGTTGCAGGTAACATTCAACCGGGGAATTAAAACTAATTTGCAGTACAGGAGTCGCAAATTTGATTTCGTAAGGTTGCTCAAAGTTTACCTCATTAAGAACCGATGTTAGCTCAGCAGAGCGAGTTCTCTTGCCACAAACAGGACAGGCAGTACATTTTGATAAAGGCTCTCTGTAATTGACGCACTTTCTATTGAGACAAGTTAACTGGTAATTGCGAGTCAATAATTGATAACCAGTGACAAGTTGGCTAATTTCCCCCCAAGCAAGAAACAGAATAGCTTGAGCTGGAATTGCATTACTATCCGTTGAATTGGTTTGAACATTTCCTTCAACTTCTGGAATGACCAACGGGATTTGTTGAGGCAAACTCAAATTCTGCTTGAGGCTGGTATCAGTGTGGCTAATCGCTACAGTAAACAGTCGAGTTTCAGGGGTGTTTTGCAAAATAGCTTTGCCATTCAAGAGTGAGCGCGAAGTATAAGTCACCAAACAGCCGTCTGAGTTTTGCGTGCGGTAAATAGCACCAGGAAATACCTCTCGATAAGCAATCTCCGCACTGAGGAGTTCAATCTCTTCTTGAGTATCCGCATCCACCAGTTGTATCGTGCTAGCACCCGTTCCCCCTCGAAAGTTTACATCTTTATGCGGAAAGCCTTTAGCCCATAATTTATCCCGGCTTCTGTGAAGAACACCTTGCTCAATTAAAGCCGTTGCAATTATATGAGCGCTCTTGCCAAAGTAGTGCTTGAGCTTATTGGCCCGAATGCCTGTTTCGACAGCCGCGCACATCAAATGTTTGGCAATATCTATGGGATAATTGGCATTAAAGCTCACCAATTCAGATTCGGCCGACAGCAACAATTCAGGGCGCTCGGCAAAATAGTTATCCAAAGGTGATTGTGCAATGGGAATGAAGACAATTAAACCGGAGTTTGTCCGACCGGCTCGGCCAGCCCTCTGCCTGAAAGCTTGCAAGCTTCCCGGCCATCCCCTAATAATAGCAAAGTCAAGTTGAGGCAAATCAATTCCCGCTTCGAGAGCGCTGGTGCTGAGGATACACTTAACTGTTCCTGACTTCAAAGAGTTAATAATTCCCATGCGGCGCTCGCTCGTTAAACTGCCGTAGAAAATTGCTACTTGCGACTCAATTCCCGAGTTAGTTTGAGTTACTGCTTCTTGCTTAAAAGTTGCCCACAAGTTCTTTATTGCTTGTCTGCCGTTACCGAAGCAAATTCCGCTTTGCCCTTGCTGCAACAAAAACATAATAATGCGAGCAACATCGGAATTAGCATCATGAGTCGGTTTAGTAACAATTAATTGCCGTTCTGGGACAGCAGCTCCACTAGAGTTAATCCAAACTAACCGCTCTGATTTATTGAGATTTCGCTTTCGACTTCTACCAGATAGTAACTTCGCTAATTTAACGGGATTGCCAACGGTAGCACTCAACATCAGGAATTGCAGTTTGTGAGAACAACCTCCGCGCTCGTCTACTGCCAATTTTAAGCGGCGAATTAAGCTAGCCATGTTAGCTCCGTAAACTCCGTTAAAAGTGTGAGCTTCATCTAGGACAATATAGCGGAGGCGACTTAAAAAGTGCTGCCAAGGCTGACTCCAGTGAACCCCTTTCAGCGCATAGTGAATTAACTCTGGTGTTGCGCTGATTATGCTAGGATTTGTAGCCAATAATTGTTCTCTGGTTTGGGGAGGAGTATCGCCAGTTAGAAGGGCAAGGCGCGGGCGCGCAGGCTCAGGAATCAGTTGGAGCAAATCGGCAAGTTTTTGACTTTGGTCGGCTGTTAAAGCTTTCAAGCCATAAATAGAGAGTGCAGTAAATTGATGTTGAAGAATGCCCTCTAAAATAGGCAAGTACGCACTTAAAGATTTGCCAGAAGCTGTTGCTGTGCTGAGGATGACATCTTTGCCCTGGCGCACGGCTTTGAGTGTTTTAATTTGGTGCGAATAAAGCTGTTGAATGCCTTGGCGGTGCAAAGCAGAAATTATTGAAGGCGGCAAGTCTTGAGGAATTTTGTAGAGCTTAGGAGTTATAGCAGGCGCGATTGTCTGATAAATAACCTCTTCGCCTAAAAACTCACACAAATCGGCTGTTGCAGTTGGCTGCAAGTGGCTTGCTTCTGGAAAGTTATTTTGGTGAAAATCATGTCTGGCTATTAGCTGGGAAAGAAGGTTGATATAATTGGGAGGCATTGGTCACTCTAAGAATGAATCTTTTCTCTCTTACTACCGATAGGTAGGAAAAAGAACGAGAGACGAAATTCCAAAAAAACCAACTGGAGTCGGACTGAAATTGGTGGCAATTATGGGTTTGGGTTCAGGAACTAGGGAAACGGTAGGTCTCTGGCTCACTGCGCTCACGCCCCGCCTCGTGAGGCACTATAATGAGTCTGGCAGGAGTCGTGAAACTCTCTTCTCTTTCTAACCTTCGCGTGCTTCGCGATTCGTTTAAAACTTGTTTTTTTCAAAACTTATAAAAAAAGTTCGGCAAGCGGAAAACTCATCGGCTTTAGCCATGAGATGTAAGCGGCACGGGCGGTTTAAACCGCCGTGAATTTTTCTGAATTCTTAATATTTAAAAGGCGACTGCTATATTAAGATATGAACAAGGAGGTGAGTGAGATTGCTAACAAACTATATTTACAAATTGCGCCCCAATCAAACGCAAGTCTTAAAAATGTCGGCTTGGGTAAATATGCTTAGAAGTCATTACAACTGGTGTCTAAATGACAGAATTACCCAATACAGCCAACAGTTTATCCAAGGCGACTACTGCGATATTATAACTTATGGCGAAGTTTCACCGTTAACCTGTTTCGTCAGCAAAAGTGGCGCAACCGGAAATCCCTGGAAAGACGATAAGTTTGATCAAGAAGGTAAGGCTAGAAATCCCCGTAGAAGTGCGGCGGACATTCAAATTACAGCATTGCCAGAATTGAAAATTGCTAGACCTTGGTATGCTCAAATAGATTCAACAGTTCTACAACAGAATGTTAAACGCTTAGACACTGCTTATAAGAATTTCTTTGAAGGCAGAGGATTTCCCAGGTTCAAAAACCGTAGCAACTTTACGTCTTTTACTTATGTGATGGGCGTAAAACTAAAGGGCAATAAAATCTATCTCCCTAAACTGGGCTGGATGCGATTTCATAACTCTCGCTCAATCCCAGATGGATTTACCATCAAGGCTTGCACGGTTAGAAAACGTCAAAATGGTTGGTATATTTCCATCAGAATAGAGGATAAATCTGTACCTGAATACAGCGCTAAACTTCTTAGTGATAATCCCAAAGTAATAGGATGCGATTTAGGAATAACTAAGCTGGTTCACCTTTCTGATGGACATCAAATCGAGAATCCCAAGTTTGCAACCAACAAAAAAGCTAAGCGGACTCTGAAAATTAGACAAAGGCGAGTTAGCCGTAAGGTCAAAGGTAGCAAAAACCGCAAAAAAGCGGCTATCAGAGTTGGGCGATTTCATCAAAAGATTGGTAATAAACGCCAAGCGCATCAATGGAAAGTTGCTGACAAAATTGTGTCTCGCAACGTCGATGTAATTGCCCTAGAAGATTTAAACATCTCTGGGATGATGCGCCGATGTAAGGTGAAAAATGACAATGGGAGATTCCTGAAGAATGGACAATCTAGAAAGAAGGGTTTGAATCGTTCTATCTCTGATGCAGGTTGGGGTGAATTGATTTTAAAGATTGAGTATCTTGCTGTGAAGCAAGGAAAAATCACAGTTAAAATCAATCCTAAACACTCTAGCCAAGAATGCAGGAATTGCGGTCATATTGACAAGTCGAATAGAGATGGTGAAAAGTTCATCTGTGTCGAATGTGGCTATCACGAACACGCTGATATTGGCGCTGCTAAAACCATCAGAGATAGAGCTTTGACAATAGTACGTGGGGACTCCGCGAAACTTGGTGCTAGTCATCTAAACGCCCAAAAGGTATCACCGCGCTCAAAGAGCAAACGCGGTGAGTTTGGGAACCTGAGCAATCAGGATATTAAGGTTGCGAAATCTTAATAATCTCAGTCGCTTTAGCGCTGAGAGTGTCAATTAGACTGGCTATATAATTAGTACAGTACACTTTACCAATTACTAGATGTACCTCATTTAACCCAGAAATGTTATAGTATCCAATTAAGGATAATAAACCTATGCCTTACAGTAAATTCACTCTCAGCAAAGCTGTAGAAGATTTTCATCTCACAATCATTGAAGGAGCGCGTTTTTTACCAGAAATCCTCCCAGTGACTCCTAGTGTTTTACTACAGGATACTCTTAAAGAAACGATTCCCTGGGCGATCGCGGTGAGTAGCGAAAAAGCTCGTTCTGAGGGGATTATCAATCCTGTGTTACTAGAAGTAAAACGCCAGCTTCAAGGACTGATTAGCGTTTTTTCCGGCGAGGAATTCAATGTAGAACCGGAGGCTGAACTCACAGGCTATGTTGACTTTCTCCTGAGTCGTTCCCCGGAACAACTCTACATTAAAGCCCCTGCGGTTGTATTGGTGTCAGCCAAAAAAGAAGACCTTAAACCGGCTCTAGGGCAATGCCTTGCAGAAATGGTTGCAGCTCAACGCTTTAATCAACAAAAGCAACAGCCGATATCGACGATTTACGGAACGGTAACTAGCGGTACAGTTTGGCGGTTTCTTAAACTAGAAGAGCAATGCGCGTCCATTGACCTTACAGATTATCCACTACCTCCTGTTGAGCAAATTTTGGGCTTTCTTGTTTGGATGATGCAGGAAAGATGAGCTGCTATTAAACGTTTTTTGAGTAGATCGGTTAACTGATTTTCACTGGGAAGTCTAATAATGATGAGAGTGGGTAAGTTTATTGCGGCTCGGAAGTTTATACAAATAGAGATGAGAGTGCGATTGTACCCTCAAAAACTGCTGCGATATCTAGACAATAACTCAATACGCTTGGGTTAACTGTTTTTGTCATTGCGAGCGTCTTCGCGTTAGCTTTCGCGATCCGTTCGCCGAAGGCGTTCGGTGAAGGGTAGGAAAGCAATCCCGTCTGTTTTTCACATCGTTTTACTGAACGGACTGTCTTAAATGAACCGTATTGGACAATAAATAATGACTATTTTTCGACTCTCTGAGCTTTAAATTCTAACTGCTTTCGCTGTCGTTCTACAAACTCAGCCAGAGAACTTTTCCTCCCTTCCATCTCTTGAAAATCCACCACAAAACTAGCTGTTTTCAGCTCAACCGCTAAAGCTTCAGTAATATCGATAATTTCCACCCAACTCGCACATTGATAATCTGAGTCTTCGTATTGCTTAATTCGATTTTCTTCCAGCCCCAGTCTATCCGCAAGTTCTTTTTGAGTCATTTTCGCAGCAATTCGAGCTTTAATTAAGACTCTTGGCAGCTCTAAAATCGAATCTACTTCAATTTTGAGGTCAAGAGTGCGATCGCACTCCACCAATCTTTCATACTCAGCTATTTCTGCCCTAAAAGTATCCAGATGACTTTGGATAGATTCACGCATCACTAACCACCAAGGATCGTTCTTTTTCACCTCTTCATCTTGGGCGTCATACTGGGCTAGCGTAGATTCACATCTTTTCGCTAACTCTTGGGTATACTCATATTGCTTTTTATTTCTAATCATGGCGACCACCTTACTAAATCTATAGCAATAATTCCTTTAGGATGCAGCTCTCTGTCCCGTTGAAATAATTCATAGGAAGTTAGATCGTAACTACCGACTGGCTGGTCGGACGGAAAGATTTCACCGCGATAAAGAGCTTTTTGTGCGGCTCTATCTGCATAATTTCTCAGTCGAGGAGCATGAGTTTTTAGATAATTCATATCAACCTCTTCTCTATCCCAACAAGCATCAAAATCTTGAGGAGCTAGTTTGCTAGTAATAAAACTACCATTGATGTAAATTGTTCGGCATCCTGCTGCCTTTAGCTGCTAAGAATGCCATTTGCAAACCATCTATCATGCGAGTACGAAGTGGTGTTATTCCAAAGCGATCTTTGAATTCTTCCCATTCGACCCAATACACTCCTGGTGGCAAGTTGCCGTTCTCATCAAATTCGGGAATCATGCCCTCACACCTTTACATTTTAACACAATTTTATTGTCGGTTTTTATAGCTATTGATTTCCTCAGCATACCTGAATATGCAGGCAAAAAGCCATCGCTATGAGTGATAATTAATAAGTTGTAACAGAAGCGACTGGTGCGATGCAGGGTTTTGAGTTAACTTTCAGGTCTAATTCGACACCGAATGTTCCGAATATTCCGACTCAATACGGTCAAATAGAAGTCGCCACAACTACATTTAGACTCAACGGTCAAACTCACACCTAAACGATGGAATACGACGAGGATTCGGAGGGCCTAATCATCGCTATCAGAACTTCCCAAGGTAACAGTCAATCAGTAGTTTATGATGCCTTGGAACAGGTCAAATCGATGACAGATGTATTTGGCAACGTCACATCATACAGCTACGACTTGCAACAAGCATCCGGGCCAACAATACAACTCCACCTGCTGGGTCGGTTGTAACTCGCATTGACGAAATTACCTTACAGAAAAATATGGTAAGCGGAAAGCGAGCAAAACTTTATTTAGTCCGCTCGATGCAAGCGACTCTCTTAGACTTTAGTTCCAGTAAAATTTGGCAACAAATCTGGACTTATTGTACATTATATTACGCCAACCATGTTAAAAAATAACTTGGATAAGTAATGAAACAACAGCTTTTTTAACAAGGCAGTTAATGAAAGGCTGCCGAATTAACTCGGCAGCGCTTTCCTGTTATTTAAGGTGAGTGAGTTGAGTGATGCTGAGCAAAGCAGGCAACATCGAGTCAGGCTTATCTCCTGTTTTGAGAGCGATTTCTAAATCAAACAAAATGGAGAGCGATCGACTTAAGAAGTTCGCAGATACTTCCTTAACCTCCTGCTTAAGGAAATACAGCCGTTTGGGGTTACTAATTCCGCACATACTAGCAATTTCGCTATCAGAACGTTGTTGGTCGGAATTGATAGTAGCTTTTACCCACAGCCAAGTTTTAAATTGAGTTTGGAGAGTGGCAATAATTGCTAAAGGAAACTCTGCCCGAGATAGCAATTCATCAAGCACCTTAATTGCCGCCACTGCTTGACCTTTTAAAAGAGCTTCGGCAAGTTGAAAATAGCTGGCTGTGGTAGCTGGAACGAGGGCAAAAGCTGCTTCTTTCGTAATGCGCTCGCCCGCTGCATAAATGGCTAATTTCTCCAGTTCACTAACTCTTCTAGCAGAATCGTTGCCAATGGCTACCGCTAGATAAGTGACAGCATCTCTGGTAATTGAGAGATTCATCTGTTTAGCAGTAGCAGCGATCGCATTTTCAATTAAATCGGTGCGCCAAGGGGGAATGAGAGTAAATTCCTTAAGTTTACCAAACTGCAACAAATGCTTAACTACCTTGAGTCGCTTGTCGATAACAGCAGCAGTGAAGACTAAGTGCGTTGTAGCAGGTAATTGGGGCAAGATTTGCAGCAATTCTAGCCCCATTTCTCCAAATTGCTTGAAATCGCAATTTTCAACGACAATAAGTTTGTTTCCACCGCCGAAAGGAACTGAAGCAGCAGCAGAGAGGGCTGCATCCAGGGAAGAAGCATTTCTGCGGTGGATGTTGAAATCTCGCCATAGAGGATGAGTTTGAGTCTTAAAATTTTCAACTTCTCGTTCAATTGCGTAGGTATCATTCCCAATTAGGATGCTAATCATGCTGCTAACTCTTCCTGTTGTTTGACAGTAACAGTAACAGAGCGGCCTAAAGCTTTAGTAACGATCCGCTGCACGGATTCAAGGTGAGTTTGAAACTTATTCGCGTATTTTCTTTCTACTGCTAACACACATGAATCAGCCGAAAGTTCGGCAATTTGAGCGCGGTTTAAGAGGCTACGATTGCCTGGTTTCGCTGCTGCTACTACTTGCGCCCAAGTTGTCTCAAAGTCAGGAGAATCTGCCTCTATTTTTTGAGGGGTTTTATCAAAATTGTCAGGCTGATTAGATGGGAAAGTTGCCGGCAATCGCGTTTCGGGGGCAGCGGGTTTGCAAGACAGCATCAAGTTCAGCAGACAGACTTCTAACCAAGTAGCAGCATTGGTGCTAGTTCTCAATTGAAATTCTGATTTTTGCAATTGTGTACAAGCCGCATCAATTGTTTCAAAATCGAGATGAAGAGCGAGCGAGCGCAGTTGTGAATAGCCTACTGGCCCTGCAATTAAATTCTGGCAGTGGCGCGTTGATTTGACAATGAGCAAATCTCTCATTGCTGCTAGCAAGCTGCTGAGAATAAGTTTAGGGGTTTTGCCGCTGTCAATGAGCGTTCTCGAAGATTGCAGTACGCTTAAGGTATCGCCAGAATGAATGGCTTTGAGAAGGGCGATCGAGTCTTGCTCGCTGATGCTGCCAGATACTTCTGCAACTTGAGTTAGGGTAATCTCTGAGTTTAGCAGTGAAAGCTGAGAGAGTAGTTAGAGTCGATAGGAGCGTTACCACTCCTACCTCTCCTTCAGAACCGTGCGTGAGACTTTCACCTCACACGGCTCCTTGATAATTCCATCCTTGTCATGGATACGATTCAAAACGGGTTATTATCATGGCTCTTGTTGTCGGGAACCATCTTTAGCCGTCTTTGTGTCGTGACAATGTTTATGTAGAAGTTGGAGGTTCTCGTAGGTATCTTTTCCACCTAGCGAAGTTGGTTTAATATGGTCAACTTCTACAATGTCTGTACTCGTAAAGTACAAACCACAGTGAGGACAAATACCCTTTTGTCGCTTGAGTAAATTTGCAACCCTTGTGGGTGTTTCTGGGTATTCTCCTCTTCGCTTACTCCAATAAATCCAGTCGCCGTTGTATGGACTAGCTTCACCCTTGACTTTGACGTGCCTAATGATAGGTGTCGCTGCATGGTTCATTAGTTCTATTCCGTGTTCGGTACTGAAACACCAATTTCTGTCGCCTACTGTTCTCCAGTATTTGTCTTTGTTGATGTTACCTTTTCCCCTGCTACGCGCCCAAGCCCTTAACTTCTGCCATGTCAGATGGTCTACTTTGTTAAAGGTTTCCTTACTAATGACTGTTGAGTAATAGTTTGACCATCCCCTAATAATTGGGTTTAACCTGCTAATCAAAGCAGCTTGTGGGGCAGTCTTGTGGGTGTCTATTACTTTAGCAATCTTGGCTAGGTGGGTTTTAACTTTAGCTTTGGAGGGAGTGATTAGTGTTTTAAAACCTAGCGGGGTTCCATTTGTGTTGTCTGCACATCTGTAGTTTCCTACCTTGTGCTGTTGTACATGAAATCCTAGAAACTCAAACCCAACATTTCCATCTAATACATTAAGGGTGTGGGTTAATTTTGTTTTGCTGGGCTTTAATTCTAATCCCATGTCACGTAACCATTCTGCAATTATCTCTTGACATCTTTTGACTACGTTTATATCCTCATGGATGAGTCGGGTAAAGGGATTACATCGCTGTAACCCCCTCCCCTCAAAACCGGACTTGTACCTTTCAGCACATCCGGCTTA